>JAADIQ010000074.1 GCA_013151255.1 Alphaproteobacteria bacterium | reverse complement strand
AAGAAGCGCAACAGTTGTTCTCACCGCTAACGCCCATTGACCTGAGTTGAGGAGGTGAGATGACCCGCACCACATCTGATCGACACACCGATATTCTCAACGGCTACAAATCTGGCGGTTCAAGATTTAATGTCTGGGCCGAAGAAAAGCTTGGGGCGTTCACCCTCACCAGTTGGGAGTGGGGCGAGATCAAAATGCAATGGGACATTGATGACCGTTTCGTCATGCCCGACGGGGTGATGTTCGGCGGGCATATCGCCTCGGTTGCCGACCATGTGGCGGGCCTGACAGCGATGACGGTGCTGATGGGCGATAAAGAGCGCTTTCGCACTTCCCGGTTAGAGACGAATTTTTTCCGTCCGCTCACGATGCCAATGGCAACCATTGAAGGGCGGGTGACCAACGCATCAAAATCTCTCATCCATGTTGAGGCGGATTTCTATAATGATGAAGATAAGCTGGCAGTGCGCGTCAATGCCGTCCAGGTGCGCCGGATGACGGGCTGAATCAGGTTCGGCCAGAGTCTGAGCTTAACCATCTTAATCTCCCACTTCTTTGCACTATTGCGTGGCGGACAAACCCCCCGTAGATAACCGCCCATGCCCGATCTTTTGCTTGAATTATTCTCCGAAGAAATCCCCGCCCGGATGCAAGTCCGCGCTGCTTCTGACCTTGAGCGCAGCGTTAACAAGGCGCTGCTTGGCGCGGGCTTCATGCCGGAGGGGATCAAGGCTTTTGCCACGCCGCGCCGCCTCACCGTGGTGGCGACTGGCTTGCCCATTCGCCAGCCGGACAGACGTGAAGAAAAAAAGGGCCCCCGGGTTGGTGCCCCGGAAAAAGCGGTGGCCGGCTTCCTTAAATCCGCCGGGCTTTCCTCCGTCGATCAATGTGAGCAGCGCGAGGATAAAAAGGGCAGCTTTTACGTCGCGGTGATTGAGCAAAAGGGCAAAGACAAATTTATCGCCAGCCTCGTGCCGGAGATTGTCCGTGGCTTTTCCTGGCCGAAGTCCATGCGTTGGGGCGATGATGATTTGCGTTGGGTGCGCCCGCTCCATTCAGTGCTGTGCGCGTTTAACGGCGAGATTGTCGAGTTCGATATCGGCGCAATTAAATCCGGCGACAAAACCGCCGGTCATCGCTTCATGGCGCCCGCCGAAATTCAAACGCGCAATTTCGAAGATTATGAGTCGCGGTTGCGTGCGGCAAAAGTCATCCTTGCCACGGATGAACGCAAAGAAATTATCGCGCGCGATGCGGCAACGCTTTGCAAGGCGCAAGGGTTGGAGCTGGTGGAAGACGCCGGGCTCTTGAACGAGGTCGCCGGGCTCGCTGAATGGCCCATCGCCATGATGGGATCATTCGACGAAAAATTCCTGGCGCTCCCCGATGAGGTGCTGACCGCTTCCATGCGTGGACATCAGAAATATTTTTCCGTGCGTGATCCAAAAACCGGCGGGCTCGCGAACCGTTTTATCTGTGTGGCCAATAGGCGCCCGATGGCGGCAAGGCCATGCGTGAGGGTTATGAGCGGGTTTTGACCGCGCGGCTTTCCGATGGCTGGTATCTCTATAATCAGGATATCAAAACCAAGCTTGAGACCCGCATTAACGATCTTGATCGGGTGACGTTTTTTGAGGGTCTGGGGAGCGTCGGCGACAAAGCGCGGCGCATCGCAGCGCTGGCCAAAGAGATCGCTCCGGCGGTGGGCGCGGACCCGGAAGTGGCGGAACGCGCCGCGATGCTTGCCAAGACCGACCTGGTCACCGGCATGGTCAAAGAGTTCCCCGAACTTCAAGGGGTTATGGGGCGTTATTATTATCTTGCGCAAAGCGCCTCCGCCCTTCGTGACGCACCTGACGGTGCTCCTCAGGGTGAAGGCTCTGGGTCAAAACTTCATCCTGAGGAGGCCCAAAGGGCCGTCTCGAAGGATGGGGAGGCGCACCAAATCGCCGACGCTATTCGCGACCATTATAAGCCCGCCGGACAAGATGATGCTGTTCCCACCGCACCAGTCTCAGTGGCCGTGGCGCTGGCCGAAAAGATCGACACGTTAACCGCGTTTTGGGCTATCGATAAAAAGCCTACCGGGTCGAGTGACCCGTTCGCATTGAGGCGTGCTGCGCTGGGTGTGATTCAGATCATTACGCAAAGCAGCTTACGACTTCAATTAAGCGAAGTATTCCTCCTGCATGCTTCTGCAGCAGTTAGTTCTATCGGTACTGCCACAGCAGAGTCACTGGATAGCATTATAAGACAGTACGGTCGAGTTAAGGCAGTCCTAGCTGGAGGGTCGTCTGAAGAAGAGGTATATACGGATTATTTGCGTACAAAAATTCAAGATGGAAACTCTATTTCTATTGATTTACTCTCCTTCTTCCACGACCGTCTCAAAGTTTACCTCAAAGAAAAAAGTCATCGTCACGATGCTATCGATGCTGTGCGCATGGGTGCTGATGGTAACCTGCAAGACGATCTGGTTCTTATTGTACGGCGACTGGACGCTCTCGAAGCCTTTCTGAAAACTGATGACGGCGCCAATCTCGCGGCGGCTTACAAACGCGCGGCGAATATCCTGAAGGCGGAAGAGAAAAAGCCCGTGCGCGAAGGCGCACAAACTGAAAGTGCTGGCTTCAATCTCGAACTCATGGTCGAGCCGGAAGAAAAAGTTTTCTTCGCGGCGCTGGTTGATGCGGAAGTGAAAGCCAAAAAGGCCGTCGAGGAGGAAGATTTCGAGGCGGCGATGACAGCGCTTGCCAGTTTGCGCGCGCCGGGGGATCAGTTCTTCGATAAGGTGAAGGTCAACGACGACAATCCGGCGCTGCGCGCCAATCGCCTTGCCTTGCTGGCGCGTTTTCGCGCTGCCACGGCAAAAGTCGCAGATTTCTCCAAGTTAGAGGGCTAGAAAAACCTCATTATCCGGTCATCCCGGACTTGATCCGGGATCCAGAGCCATATGACGTCGGTACAACCCCCTCCGCCCCCGGATCAAGCCCGGGGGACACCTCCCCCATAAATGGGGGAGGAAAAAAGATAGCGTTTGCCGTTGGCCCATTCTTCCCCCGCTTGCGGGGGAAGTGGCTGCGAAGCAGTCGAAGGGGGCTCTATAGCAAAATGCATTAATTCTGAATCGGATTATTTTGCTATAGATTTTCCTGGCCGCATCGCGAGACGCAAAAACCGTTGCACACTTTTTGCTCGATGCTCTAATCCTTATACCCCGCCGCGCGCTCAGCGCTGGGGAAGAACAAAAACGCAAACATCAAGATATAGGCCGCATAGTCCCAGCTGATCGCCAGCGCCCAGATATCGGAAAAAATATTGGCGTTCTTTAGCACGGCGTCACGTGGAGAAATCGTCGAAAGGCTGGGTACAAATTCTGCGGCGACGATGGCTTGCGTGCGCGATTTGCGTTCTGGCTCGGTCTCCGGTTCCGGGGAGGAGAAAATCTCATTGATGATTTCCATACCGCGCGCTGGTGAAACTTCAGCCGCAGATTTGATCGGGACCGGTGGTTTGGCGAGCTTCTGTTTTCGAATGAGCGATTTCAATGCAGATTTTATGTCATCCGCATAGAGATCGATGGCGACTTGTTGACCGGCCGTCAACCGCGAGGCTACGGGCTTTGGATTGGCGCGGTCAAAACTCGCCAGTTGCTGGTCGAGCAGCCTTTCAATCCGGCGATCATGGCGCCAGCGATTAAGGACGCTGGCAAAATCATTGTATGGCGTTTCAAATTCCCGCGCCCAGCGGTCATAATTATCATGGGCGTTGCGGCTGATGAGGCGTGTTAGATCGTTGACCGTATTGGCGCAGATCTCCGGATCATAAGGATCAACGCCAGAAGGGTCGGGGGCCTTGATAATCGCCTCGACGCTTGCGCCAAGCGCACTGTACCATTCGGCAATATTTACAAAATAATCTGTGACGGCTCCGGCGCCAGCCGCGCCTGATTGTGCCCCGCCAAGGCGCTCATTGCGGGCGACGCGCGTCACGTCACTGACCGATAGGCGAAGGTCTTCGAGAAACAGAAAGTCCCTCTGGCGATAAGAGGTGATGCCAGAGCATTCTGCTTGCAGCCGGTTGATTTCATAAGTGTAGGTGTGGCGCACGGCGTCTGCGCCGCCAATGCCCACGACTGTGGTCCAGGTAGAGACAAAAAACAGGACCACCCCAAGGATCGGGATCACGACGAACATCTTGATCACGCGTTCCACGAAAAACAGCATGTCGCTGATAAAGCCGCTGCCTAGCCCTCTAAACCAATCGCGATGGCGGACAAATTCAGCGCCGCCCACCCAAATCGCTACGGCCAGGAAAAACACAAACACCCCAAATGCCGAGGGCAGGATGTCGTTGCGCAAAAGGTCATATGATTCTTGCGAGGTGATGAGGCTAAAGCCGATGGCGGATGAGAGCGCAGAGAAAAACCCAGAGGTCACAGCGACCACAATAAAAAGCCGGTTGAATAGAGAGGAGCCTTTGAGCCGGTTCGAGGTTAAAATCGTCCCCAACAACAGCGCCATGACCATTAGCAGCGCTACGGCGGCCACGGGCCCGGCATTTGACGGGCTGTCGATAGGGGCGGTCTCGCCCGCTTGCGCCAACGCCTGTGTAGAGAACGCGATCACAGTGAAGGTCCCCGCTGAAATCACGGAAAATTTCCCCAACCCATATCCAAGCTTGCGCTGCCGCGCCTTTGGTCTTGCCCAACCCATATTTCCCCTCGGCGCCGCTGTTTATCTATCCCCAGCTTATGCTAACACGGAAAAAACCGGTGGGACATCAATTCCAGCTATTTGTTGACGAAAGCGGAGCGGCTGGCAGAACTGCGGATGAGGTATTTTTCAGCTTGGCCTTTGAGGGCTCCGGCTTTATTGCAGTGCCGCATAGGTGAGCGATTCTTCACGGCGCTATGGGGGTCGGCCAAAGGGGTCGGACAGTCCGAACGAGAGATTAATGGGAAATAAAAACGCAAGCGAACAGCAATGGGTCTATAGCTTTGGCGATGGCGCCGGAGAAGGCAACGCCTCCATGAAGAATTTGCTGGGGGGGAAGGGCGCCAATCTCGCCGAGATGGCGAGCCTAGGACTGCCCGTGCCCCCAGGCTTTACAATCACCACTGAGGTTTGCGCGGCGTTTTATAATCATGACCGTAACTATCCAGATGGGTTGACCAGTGCGGTTGCGGCAGCGCTCGGAAAGGTCGGCGACGCAGTAGGCCGCCGTTTTGGCGACAAGAATAAGCCGCTTTTGGTTTCCGTGAGATCAGGCAGTCGCGCCTCGATGCCCGGCATGATGGATACGGTGCTTAATCTCGGTCTTACCGATGACACCGTAAAGGGATTGGCGACACTGGCTGGTGATGAACGTTTTGCCTATGACAGCTACCGTCGATTCATTCAGATGTATTGCAATGTTGTCCTTGATGTTGACCACCACCAATTTGAAGATATCCTCGAGACGTATAAAGAAGATAATGATTATTTTCTTGATACAGAGCTTTCCGCCGATGACTGGAAGACAATCGTTGATCTTTATAAGGGCGCCGTTGAAGCCGCATCAGGAAAACCATTCCCGCAAGACCCGGAAGAACAGCTTTGGGGCGCTATTAGTGCGGTCTTTGGGTCCTGGCGCAATCATCGCGCGCAAACCTATCGCCGCCTGCACAACATCCCGGAAAGCTGGGGCACAGCGGTCAATATCCAGGCGATGGTGTTTGGCAATATGGGAGAGACATCTGCGACGGGTGTCGCCTTCACCCGCAATCCATCCACTGGCGACAATGAATATTACGGCGAGTTCTTGATCAACGCGCAAGGCGAAGATGTGGTCGCCGGCATCAGAACACCGCAGCAGTTGACCAAGATCGCACGCAAAGAAATGGGAGAGAAGGAACCCTCTCTCGAAGAAACAATGCCAGAGGCTTATGGCGAACTGATTGCTGTATTTGACCAGCTCGAGCGCCATTACCGCGACATGCAAGATATTGAATTTACGATCCAGGATAAAAAACTCTGGATGCTGCAGACCCGCAACGGTAAGCGTACCGCCAAAGCCGCCCTTAAAATTGCCGTTGATCTTTGCGAAGAAGGTCTGATCAGCAAGGAAGATGCGATTTGCCGCGTCGACCCGCATTCCCTTGATCAACTCCTGCATCCCTCGCTCGACCCGGATGCGCCGCGCGATCTTGTGTTGACCGGACTTCCGGCTTCACCGGGCGCGGCATCAGGGGAGGTCGTGTTCAATTCCGATGAAGCGGAGCGTTTGTCTCAGGAGGGTCATAAAGTTATTTTGATGCGGGTCGAGACCAGCCCCGAAGACATTCACGGCATGCATGCGGCGCAAGCCATTGTCACGGCGCGCGGCGGAATGACCAGTCATGCCGCAGTGGTGGCGCGGGGCATGGGCCGGCCATGCGTTTGTGGGGCCGGGGATCTCAAGATTGATAAAGACCGCAACGAATTTACCGCCGGTGGGCGCGTAGTTAAAAAAGGCGAGATCGTTACCGTCGACGGCGCTGCGGGTAAGGTCTTTTTTGGAGAAGTGCCGACGGTGCACCCGGAACTCTCCGGTGATTTTTCGAAACTGATGGGCTGGGCGGATGCTGTGCGCCGCATGAAAGTGCGCGCCAATGCGGAAACGCCCCATGACGCGCAAGTGGCGCGCAATTTCGGCGCAGAGGGAATTGGACTTTGCCG
>JAADIQ010000063.1 GCA_013151255.1 Alphaproteobacteria bacterium | reverse complement strand
CAATCTTTGGAACGCTGTCGGATTTTGACCGCATCATTGAAAAAGCCCACCGCCTCGGGCTTAAGATTATCATCGACCAAGTCTATTCTCACTCCTCCGACCAGCACGCATGGTTTTCTGAAAGTCGTGAAAACCGAACCAACCCTAAGGCGGACTGGTATGTCTGGGCCGACCCTAAAGCCGACGGATCGCCGCCGAATAATTGGCAATCGGTGTTCGGCGGCGGCGCGTGGGGGTGGGACAGCCGCCGCCAACAGTATTTTTTACACAATTTTCTGCGGTCTCAACCTGATTTGAACCTCCACAATCGCGATGTTCAGGACGCGTTGCTCGACGTTGGTCGTTTCTGGCTGGACCGCGGCGTTGACGGCTTTCGCTTGGACGCGCTCAACTTCGCCATGCACGACCCGCAATTGCGCGATAACCCGCCGGCCCCGCGCGACGGCCGTGCGTTAACAAGACCCTTTGAATACCAGCTCCACATTTATAATCAGTCACATCCGGACATTCCAAAATTTCTGGAGCGCATCCGCATGATGACAAACGAATATGATGGTATATTCACAGTCGCTGAAGTTGGCGGCCCTGAACCGCTCGGCGAAATGAAGGCGTTCACCGCAAATGGAACGCGGCTCAACTCCGCCTATAACTTCTCTTTTCTGTATGCGGATAAATTGTCAACCACGATGACAAAATCAGCGGTAAGCGCATGGAATGGCGAGGAAGGCGAAGGCTGGCCGTCCTGGGCGTTTTCCAATCACGATGCGCCCAGAGCCGTTAGCCGTTGGGCCGATGGCGACCATACTGAGCAGGCGGCGAAACTCTACGCCATGCTGTTGATGAGCTTGCGGGGCAACGCTTTCCTCTATCAGGGAGAGGAGTTGGGACTGCCGCAGGCGCAACTGCCGTTTGAGGCGCTGAAAGACCCCGAAGCGATTGCAAACTGGCCGTCAACGCTGGGCCGCGACGGCGCGAGGACGCCGCTGCCCTGGGAAGATACGGCGGCAAACGCAGGGTTTTCAAACGCAAAGCCATGGCTGCCGGCAGATCCGCGCCACAGCGCACTGGCCATTAATGTTCAGGAGCGCGACGGCCAGTCCACGCTTCATTTTGTTCGCAACCTTATCGCCATCAGAAAGAGCACCGCATCTATTCGCAACGGTGAGTGCGCGTTTATCGAGGGCGTTGACGATTTGCTTGCGTTTTATCGTATTTCCAAAGACGAAGAAGCGCTATGCGTGTTTAACCTTGGCTCAAAACCGCTGACCTGGAGACCATTGAGCGAGCAACGCTTTAAGCGCATTATCGATGTTGGTTTTGATACTGATGATAAAGGATTACCCGAAATGCTTCCTGCTCTTTCAGGCTATATTGCGCTTCGTCAAAGTTAGAGTATTTCCGGATAAGTGTGACGCGTTGAAAGCTATTCACTTTCAACTCCGATAGAAATGCGACTAACAAAGAATCTAGACCACGTTTTTTGATTCTAAAATTTGTGAACGTGGTCTAGGCGCCGCAGGATTCGCGAACGATCAGCTCTGTCGGCAAGCGCTCGGAACGGATGTCTTTGGCGCCGGTTGAGTTCATCAGCTTTGAAACCAGAAGCCTACCGGCTTTCGCCATGTCTTGTGATATGGTTGTGAGGGCGGGGTGACTATATCGGGCGAGTAAAACGTTATCATATCCAACCACGGAAATGTCGTCCGGCACGCGCAAGCCATGCCGGATAAGGCCTCTAATCGCACCTAACGCAATCAAATCGCTGGAACCGAAAATGGCGTCAAACTCGATGCCCTGCGCCATCAACCGCTCAACCGCGTCTTCGGCTGACTCCACTTCAAAATGCACCGGCGCCGCCAATTGCGGATCGACAGACAAGCCCGCCGCCTCCAATGCTTGGACATAACCGCTATATCGCTGCATGATTTCGGGCGCTTGCGTATCGCCAAAAAATGCGATCCGCTTTCTGCCCAATCGAATGAGATGCGCTGTTGCGCGGGCGCCGCCGCGAATATTGTCGCTGCCGACCGAGCAATAGCGTTGCCCAGGCAAATCCGCGCCCCAGACCACGAAACGGTTTTCTATCGCCGCCAGACGATTATAGCGTTCGTGGAGAAAACTTTGCCCCAGAAATATCACGCCTTCTGCACGGCTTGAGGAAATCAATTCGGAGAGGTCGTCAAAGTTTCTCGGCGCGACGTGAGAAATAATCAGATCGCACTCCGCTTCGCGCGCCGCCTCGCCAACGCCGCCGATCAGCTCCATAAAAAACGGATCCGCGCGGTTGCCGGTGGGAATGGCGATGGCGATGGTCGCCGCCGCCCCCGACAGGATGGCGGGCATTTGCGGGCGAAACGGATATTGGTGATGGCGCGCCAGCTTCCAGATTCGGCGCTTTGTTTCATCGCGCACCAGCGGGCTATCATTGAGCGCGCGCGATACGGTCGCTGTAGACACTTGCGCCAGTTCAGCAAGATCTTCCAGGCGTATGCCGCGCTTATTGGTTTCCTGGCTATCCATTACCGCTCCGCTGCAATCGGTGATCGATCGCCATTGTTTTTAAGACCTGATCCGACAGAATCTTCAACAAATAATGTCGCAATAGCGGCAATTCCCATGCTGGCGCCGCCCAGCGCCAAGGCGTAAATCGCCTCTCCGTTGAAGAGGTACTTGACGAACACGCCGAGAATGCTAGCGGCAAGCAATTGCGGGATCACAATAAAGAAATTGAAAATACCCATATAGACGCCCATTTTTTTCGCCGGCAGCGCGCCTGATAATATCGAATAGGGCACCGACAAAATCGACGCCCAGGCGATGCCGACGCCAATCATCGACGCCAACAGCCATAGCGGATCGCGAATAAACAAAAATGACACAAGCCCCAAGCCGCCAAGCACCAGATTGATGGCATGGGCGGTCTTGCGGCTGGTCTTTGCGGCGAGCACCGGGATTGTAAAAGCGGCCAGAGCAGCAAATCCATTATAGGCGGCAAACAAAACACCGACCCAATCGGCGCCCTGATTAAACAGCGCCGAAGCCGGATCATTGGTTCCATAATGATAGGCGGTAACGCCGGCCGTTGAATATATCCACATTGAGAAAAGCGCGAACCACGAAAAGAACTGCACAACCGCCAACTGCCGCATCTGCAATGGCATTGAGAACAGGTCGCTAATGATTTCGGAAAATGCGTTCTGCGTCGCGCCGCGCTGCTTCAAGGCGCCGGCGGCGAACGCGATGAGCCCAAAAACAACTGCGCCCAACGTCACAAGATAAAGGCTATTTAAATCCAGCGCTTCGGCTGCAAGCTTTATGCTCCCGGACGAAATTTGCGCGACGACAACGGTTGCAATGACACCCAGAGTAAAGCTCACCCCGCCCCAGCGGTAATAGGTAGCCGCAGGCGTGATCGCACCCGTCGCCTCTCCCTTCGCACCAATCGGCGGCTCGGACACTTCAAACTCCGCAAGCTTTTCCGGCGGATATTCTTTGGTTGTAAAGACCGTCCACATCACCGCGGCGAGAACGCAAGCCGCGCCAATATAGAAGGCAAGCTTCACCGAATCCGGCAACACGCCCGGCGCCGCCGTGTTCTCCACCGAAAACCAGTTCGCCAACATCCACGGCAATGCGGATGCGAACACCGCGCCTATGCCGATAAAGAAACTCTGCATCGCGAACCCGGTCGTGCGTTGACGATGCGGCAGCATGTCGCCAACAAAGGCGCGAAACGGCTCCATCGTCACATTGATCGACGCATCCATAATCCACAGCGTGCCTGCCGCAACCCATAAAGCCGGCGAGTTTGGCATCACCACAAGCGCCGCCGTTGTCGCCAAGGCGCCGTAAAAGAAATAGGGGCGACGGCGGCCGAACCGGCCCCAAGTCTTGTCGCTCATATAGCCAATGATCGGTTGCACCAGCAGCCCGGTCATTGGCGCGGCGATCCAGAGAATGGGGATCGCGCCAATATCGGCGCCAAGGGTTTGGAAGATGCGGCTGACATTGGCGTTCTGCAATCCGAAACCAATTTGGATGCCAGCGAATCCAAAGCACATATTCCAGATCTGCCAGAAATTGAGTGTCGGCTTCTGCACGGGAAATCCCTCTTTTGTGCTATGCAAATTTTTACAAATTATCTGTCATACAATTGTACTTAGCAACGCCTAACGCAAAGGGCTCGCGGCATAGAAGTACTTTCTCGGTCATTTTACTCTGTATTATTATATTATTTCAATAAGTTAGGAAAATAGCCGATTGTTTTATTTTCGGTTGCACCAAAACCCTTGGTATTGTGACTTTATGCAAAATATAGACATGAATCGATTGCGCCGCGCATCTGGGGGGCATGCATCTGGCCTTGGGGCGATGATCCTGCGCATGGTTGGGCTTATCCTCCGCGCCTTGCCGCCCGCTTATTTCCGCCTTGATTTCGCCCGGCAAGCGCGGTTTTTTAAGTCACCCAAGAAGGAGGACCTATGGGCATTCAAAAGGCAATTTTTCCCGCCGCAATAGCTGTATTCATGACCGCCTGCGCCGCTGCGCCAGAAGCGGTTGCGCAAACGAACGACACTGCACGCACCATCACCGTGAACGGCGAAGGCCGCGCCAGCGCCGTTCCCGACATGGCGGTTATTTCCATCGGCGTGCAATCCGACGGCGACACCGCCGCCGGTGCGTTGCGTAAAAATTCTTCAGCCATGAAAGCAACCATCGACAAGCTGAAAGAGCTTGGCGTCGCCAACAAAGATATTCAAACATCGGGACTGTCGGTGAACCCGCGTTACGACTATGAGCAAAACCGCGCCAATCCGCGCATCATCGGCTACGTCGCATCGAACACGCTAACGGTTCGCTTGCGCAATCTTGACGACGCCGGCGCGGTTATTGATCAGACGGTGCAATCGGGCGCCAACTCTCTTGGCGGCATTTCGTTTGTGTTTGCCGATCCAAAGCCGCTTTATACCGCCGCGCGTAAAGATGCGGTCAAGGATGCAAAAGCCAAAGCCGAACTCCTGACCGATGCGGCTGGCGTTGATCTTGGCCGCCTGATGACCATCCAGGACGGGTATGCGCGAGCGCCATCGCCCCGGCCGATGCAAGCGCGCATGGCGATGGAAGCTGACGCATCCGTTCCCCTCGCGGCCGGCGAATCCAGCGTCACCGCCAGCATCACGCTGATCTATGAGATCAAATAATAATCGGCCCGGCGCCGCCG
>JAADIQ010000040.1 GCA_013151255.1 Alphaproteobacteria bacterium | reverse complement strand
TTTATCGCCCGCGCCAAAGACAAGGACGATCCGTTCCGGCTGATGGGCTTTGGCCACCGGGTCTATAAAAACTACGATCCGCGCGCCAAAGTCATGCGCAAAGCCTGTCACGAAGTGCTGGACGCGCTGGGCGTTCGCGATGAGCCGTTATTGCAGGTGGCGATGGAGCTGGAGCGCATCGCGCTTGAGGACGAATATTTCGTCGCCAAGAAGCTTTATCCGAATATCGACTTTTATTCCGGCATCACGCTGCGCGCGCTCGGCTTCCCAACCGATATGTTCACGGTTCTGTTCGCGCTCGCACGCACCGTCGGCTGGATCGCGCAATGGTCGGAGATGATAGTCGATCCCAACCAGAAAATCGGTCGCCCGCGCCAGATATACACCGGCGCGCCGCAACGCGATTATGAGCAGATAGAAAAGCGGTCGTCAGAGTAACGCCTAAAGCTTACTCGTCAGAAAAAACCTCATCGCCGACATAGACCACGCCGCCGCCATGATGGGTGATGCGTCCATTGACGGATTTCATCCGCACTTCGCTTGACCCGAACAGCCGCAATTCCGGTTGCGTTACCGCGCCGCCGAAATATACCCCGCCGGAGCCGTCAATATGCGCCCGCAACCTGTCGGCGCGGCCGCTTTTTACCGCAACGCCGCCAGACCCCGCAATCCGCGCGGTCATAGGCCCGTCCAGCCGCGTCGCGCGGACAATGCCCGAGCCGGCGATGGAGACGTCAAACATGCCGTTAATATCGCCGATGATGACATCGCCCGGCCCGGCAATATCAACGTCAACCATCGCCGTATCGCCAACCATAATGTCGGCATCGCCTGAAATATCGATTTCCAGCCCGGCGTTAATGTCGCCCATCACCAGGCGGCTGCCGTCAATCAACCCGACAATCGCCTCGTCAACGTCGCCAGTCTGTCCGTATACGTAGCAGCTATCGAGCAGCAACGCACCGTTCAGGCGCTCCATGTCGAGGAGAATCCAGGCGTCAATAAAATCAACGTCGCCATTAACCGGCATCGCAATAATAATCGTCGGATAGTCGTCAAAAAAGGCCTGATCGACCGGCTCACCGGTTGTCAGCTTGCGGTCTTTGCGGCCATGAAACTCACGGCGAATGCGGTTATCACAACAATTGCGCGTTTCATCCTGGCGCCACTTCTCGCCGATGATGACGACAACACCGTCTTTTTCGCTGACTTCAAGTGGCTGGTGCTTTTTACCCTGGCGAATTTCGACATCAATCTCATCGCCGCTAGTGGTGACGATTTCTACCGCCCCGGTAACGTCCCGAAATGAGATTTTCTTGGCGTCAAAAGTCTCCGCCGATGCGGCGCCGATAAGCGCGATGACGCTGGCGGCAAAGACAGCGCCCCCGATGAACGCTCGTTTCGCATTGTTATGTACAATATTAACCATGGCTACGCCTTACTGAATCCTGATTGCATCAGTGTAACAGCAAATTCTGCGCCGGAAGCTTAACGCGATCAACCTGAGCGCGTTTGAAACCCGGCCAGAAGCTCGCCAAACCAGCGCCCGGCGACCAGTGCTGTGATATCGCTGACATCGCAGGCCGGATCAAATTCCGTCAGGTCAACAGCACGCACCTTGCTGTGGGCGCCGACCGCGCGTGCGGCGTCGAAGAAATCCATCGTCGTCATCCCGCCCGGCCTTGCTCCGGGCGCGCCCGGCGCCAGCCCGCGCTCAATCACGTCGATATCAAAATCCACGTAAATCCGGTCGCAACGCGCAGCGATTTTGTCAAACGCGTCAGCAATCACCGCTTCAATGCCGCGCCGTCGACACTCGCCCATGGGATAGACGCTAATGCCTTCCGCCTTGGCGGTTTCATGCATATAGGCGGCGTTAGCGAAAGGCGCGATACCAATCTGCGCGATATGCGCGCCGGGCAACCCGTCATCAAGCAGCGCCTGCACCGGATTACCGTTTAGCAGGCCGGCGGATGTATCGCGCAAGTCAAAATGCGCATCAAGGGTGATTAGCCCGACACTTTTAAGGTCGGCATCAATGCTATGAACGCCGGGCCGCGTAACGGCGTTGTTGCCGCCAATCAGTATACTGAGTTTATGGCTGGCGACAAGCGCAGAAAAAGCGCCTGTAATCGGCGCAAAGCTCTCCTCCGGCGACATGCCCTTGAGCACAACATCGCCAGCATCATAGACGCCCTGCCCGTGCAGCTCCTGACCGGTCTCCACATCATAGGTGCTGATGCGTTTGAGCGCGGCGCGAAACACCGCCGGCGCGCGGTCGCATTCCCCCGGCGTCACGGCGCCGCCAGCCATCGGCGCGCCAAGCAGCGCAATCGGCGCCGCCGGCCCGGCCGATAACAGCCCGGCGAGGGAATGCCATTGTTTCGCAGTGCGGTCGCCTGAGGCCATTTTTCTTGCCCAACACAAACTTACGCCCTTTATTCACAAGCCCGCCGAGCCTGTCTATATGTCGGCAGGCAACAACGGCGCGGCTGGCACTTTATGTGGGACACATTGTGGATCGATGGGCGGATAGCAACGCTCGATCCGGATATTGACGCCGCCTATGGTATGATCGCGCCCGGCGCGGTCGCCGCCGAGGGTGGCAAGATTACCTGGATCGGCGCCATGTCTGACCTGCCGGCGGTGCCGCAGACACTGGCCCGCGCGGTTGTCTCGCTTGATGGCGCTCTGGTGACCCCCGGCCTCATCGATTGCCACACGCATCTGGTTTACGCCGGCGACAGGGCCGCTGAGTTTGAGGCGCGCCTCAATGGCAAGTCCTACGAGGAAATCGCTGCGGCTGGCGGCGGCATTCTCTCCACGGTCATGGCAACGCGCGCCGCCAGCCAGTCGGAATTGACGCAGGCCTCACTGGCGCGCCTTGACGCGTTGATTGCAGAAGGTGTGACGACGATTGAAATCAAATCCGGCTACGGGCTGGATTTGGAAACCGAATTAAAAATGCTACGCACCGCCCGCGCTCTTGGCCAAGCGCGGCGTATCACCGTTAAAACCACATTCCTCGCCGCTCATGCCGTAGCGCCGGAATATGCCGGGCGCAGCGATGAGTATATCGACCATGTCTGCAACGATATATTACCGGCCGCACACGCGGAAGGGCTCGTCGATGCTGTCGATGGATTTTGCGAAGGTATCGGCTTCTCGCCAGCGCAAATCGAGCGCGTTTTCAAAACGGCGAGAGCGCTCGGCCTCCCAGTTAAGCTGCATGCAGAGCAATTATCCGACCTCGGCGGCGCCCGCCTTGCGGCGCAATATGATGCTCTGTCGGCGGACCATCTTGAATATATGAAGTATGCCGATGCGCAGATAATGGCGAAGGCCGGAACTGCCGCAGTGTTGTTGCCTGGCGCATTTTACTATCTGCGCGAGACTAAATTGCCGCCGGTGGATGCATTGCGCAACGCCAATGTGGCTATGGCGGTCGCCACTGACAGCAACCCCGGCACCTCGCCGATGACTTCGTTGCTGCTAGCCATGAACATGGCGTGCACGCTGTTTCGCCTGACCCCGGAGGAGGCGCTGGCCGGCGTCACACGCCATGGCGCCGCCGCGCTCGGTCTGGCGGAGAAGACCGGGACGATCACGGGCGGAAAATCTGCCGATCTGGCAATCTGGCGCCTATCGGAGCCTTCCGCGCTTGCCTATCATATCGGTTATAACCCTCTGAGAACGAGAATTTTTGCAGGCGAAACGCAATGATGGTTTTAAAGCCCGGAGAGGTGAGCTTAGCCTCGCTAGAAGACGTCTTCCGCAACGGCGCGCCGGTGACGCTCGATAAAACCTGTCACAACGCCATCAACGCATCCGCCGCGATCATCGAACAGGCGGCCATCGGCGCCGACCCGGTTTACGGCGTCAATACCGGGTTTGGCAAACTCGCCAACCGGCGCATCGACGCCGGCGATGTTAAAACCCTTCAACGCAATCTCATTCTTTCTCACTGCGCCGGCGTCGGCGACCCGCTTGATATCGAGGCCGCGCGTTTGATCATGGTGCTGAAGCTCATCTCTCTCGGGCGCGGCGTATCAGGCGTGCGTATGGGAACCATTGCACAGATTGAAGCGATGCTAGCGCACGGCGTAACGCCGGTGATCCCCGGACAGGGCTCGGTTGGCGCATCGGGCGATCTGGCGCCGCTTGCGCATATGGCAGCCGCGATGATCGGCGAAGGCGAGGCGTGGTTTAACGGCGCGCGCATGCCCGCGAAAGACGCGCTTGCGGGCGCCGGGTTAAAGCCGATTGTGCTCGGCCCGAAGGAAGGCCTCGGCCTCATCAACGGCACGCAAGTCTCAACCGCGCTGGCGTTAATCGGGTTGTTCGACGCCTGGCGCACAATGCATGCCAGCCTCATCACCGGCGCCTTGTCGACCGATGCGGCGATGGCCTCCGCGGCACCGTTTCGTGATGAAATCCACGCCGTGCGCGGCCATCAGGGCCAGATTGATGCGGCGCATTTTCTCCGCGCGATTATGACCGGGTCGCAAATCCGCGAGAGCCATCGCGACGATGATGAGCGCGTGCAGGACCCCTATTGTATCCGTTGCCAGCCGCAGGTGATGGGCGCTTGCATCGATTTGTTACGCCAGGCCGCTAAAACGCTTCAGATTGAAGCCAATGCCGCGACCGACAATCCGCTGGTGTTCGCCGACGGCGCGATTATTTCCGGCGGCAATTTCCATGCAGAACCGGTAGCCTTCGCGGCTGACCAAATGGCGCTGGCGATCGCTGAAATCGGCTCCATCGCCCAGCGCCGCATCGCGCTGATGGTTGACCCGACTTTATCCTATGGCTTGCCGGCGTTTTTAACGCCCGAGCCCGGCGTCAATTCCGGTTTCATGATCGCCGAGGTGACCTCCGCCGCGCTGATGTCGGAAAACAAACACCGCGCCGCGCCCTGCTCGGTCGATTCCACGCCGACCTCCTGCAATCAGGAAGACCATGTCTCGATGGCGTGTCACGCCGCGCGGCGGCTGATCGACATGAACCGAAACCTCGCGCAAATTATCGGCATCGAGCTTTTAACGGCGGCGCAAGGGGTCGAGTTTCGCGCACCAATAAAGACAAGCCCGGCGCTGCAAGGGGTGATTGCGAAGCTGCGGGAGACTATCCCGGCGCTTAAGGAAGATCGGTTTATGGCTGATGACATGGAGAAGGCCTGCGAACTCATCACAAGCGGCGCCATGTGCGATACAATATCA
>JAADIQ010000130.1 GCA_013151255.1 Alphaproteobacteria bacterium | reverse complement strand
CGCCGTCTCCACTGCATACGGATGAACAAATCGACGCGCTGATTGGGGCGCTAGTTCAGCAGGCGCTTTAGAAGAGTGACTCTTTTCCATTGAATCATTGCCTGCCAATGAAACGTTTCTGGTGAACCTACCAGGGGCGGCAGTTAACAGAACATTATGAACGCCATCACCCTCAAATATGACTGCATGTTCATGAAGCTTTCATAACTCACTGCCTTTTGAGCCGTGACGCAGAGCCATCAGCTCAAATTTATCTTATTTTTGCTTATCGGGGAATATTATCAGCGCCCAACCGTTACCCCATGAGACACACCCTAAGGGAGGTAATAGTATGCGTAATTGGAAAACATGTACATCTACAGTGGCGCTGGCGGCTGCGTTGAGTTTTCAAGGTTTTGGTCCAGCCTCAGCAGATGCCCCTGCAACAAGCTACGCCACGCAAATTGCAGTAATGATGCAAAGCGTGGACCTGGTCAGCGACGATGATGCGGCTGACGCGGCGGAGGATGCTCGTCACGAAGCTAGAGACACGGCTGAGGATGCCCGCGAAGACGCCAAAGACGCGGCAGAAGAAGCCCGCGAAGCAGCAAAAGACGCTGCAGAAGATGCGCTTGAAGATGATCTAGATGATGAAGTCGAAGACGAAGCTCATGACGAGGTCGAAGACGAAGTCCACGACGAAGTTGAAGATGAAGTCCGCGACGAAGTCGAAGATGAAGTCCACGATGAAGTCGAAGATGAAGTTGAAGACGAAGTCGAAGATGAAGTTCACGATGAAGTCCGAAGTGAAGTCAAAGATGAAGTCCAGGATGAAGTTGAAGACGAAGTCCAGGACGAGGTCGAAGACGAAGTCCAGGATGAAGTTGAAGACGAAGTTCGCGACGAGGTCGAAGATGAAGTTGAAGATGAAATTGAAGACGAAGTCGAGGACGAAAGCGGCGGAGACGACTAAATTATAAACCTAATAAACCGCGGCGGTGAATCACCGTCGCGGCTTTCTTTTTCTGAGTAGGCTAATCTGGAATACAAATGAGGTCGATAATGAATAAGAACTTTAGCGCGCTGCTCACCAGCGCATATGTGGCCGCTTTATCTATTGGGAGCGCCGCCGCTCAGCAAACTGGCCCAGTTGATGAGACGGATAGCGGGAAAGACTCGCCGCTAAGTTTCGAAATTAGCGCCGGCGCCGAATATGACAGCAACGTCTCAGTTGCCGCAATCGATGCCAATACCGGCGCCGACGATTTTGCAGCTGTTTTGGATGCGGGGATTGAATTCGAAACCGAGCTGGGCAGTGGTACAGATTTTAACCTCGGATACAATTTTTCCCAAAGCCTGCATGATCAATTCACCAATTTCGATATACAAACACATTTTGCGTCGGCAAATATCAGCCATGATTTCGGCGCATTCGATGCTGGCGGCGCCTATCGCTATGCTTATTCCCGCTTAGGCGGAACTGGGTTTTTAACCTTGCAACAGTTTTCGCCATACTTTTCTGCATTCCTTACAAAAAAAGTGTTTGTCAGAGGCGCTTACACCTATTCAGACAAGAACTTCCAGAACCGCATTGACCGCGATTCTAAAGTCAATGCCGGCGGCGCGGACGTATATTTCTTTGCCGACGGAGTGCGTAGGTTTTTTGTCATAGGTTACAAATATGAAGACGAGAACGCCGTCGACCCGCAGTTCGATTTTCAGGCAAATCACTTCAAGGCGCGTTTCACTCAGCGTTTTCCTGTCGGAGACCGGGATGCTAAATTTAAGCTGGGCTGGCGCTATGAGATGCGCAATTATTCGTCCATAACGCCGTCGATTGGCGCCATACGCGACGATAATCGGCATCGTTTTCAGGCGGAAGTCGAAATCCCCATCACGGATGTTATCTTCGGGAATATTGAGTATGAGTATTCGGACTACTCCTCAAACCTTCCCTCAGCGGACTATACCCAAAACCTCGTGAGCGCCAGATTAGGCGCGCGCTTCTAACCACCCGCACTGTTGCGTAAGAAACCGGACGGTCTCAATGTGTTGCGGTCAGCTCAGACTAGGCAGAATTCGACCTCAGCCTAGTTTGAGCACCGCATCAGGTCCGCGCGTTTTACCTCTCCTCCAAAGCGTTGCGGATCATAGCCGGCTGGTGCGACGGTGAACGCCGTCGCGCCAGTTTCCCCACTACACAATGTATTGAAATTCTCTGGTAAGTTTAATTATCTAGCGGCCTGATTAATCCGTAGCCGTAGATCGGATCATATCCCTCAGGCCCCAGATCTAGCGCATGCGTTGCGAGCTCTTCCAGGCGCGCCGCATTGATCGCACCAGCCTCATTTCCGGAAACGGAGAGTACGGCGGCGACAAATGGCGCTGCGTATGATGTACCCGATGACACCGAAAATCCGCCTTGATCATCGGCATGACGTATGCTCACACCCGGTGCGGAAAAATCTACATAATCTCCACGATTAGCCAGGCGATAAACATGGTTAGAGTTTGAAACAGCTGTCACGGCGACAACATTGTCATAGGCCGCGGGATAAAGAGGCGCCGCGTTCGGGCCGGCATTGCCGACAGCCGCGACAATAACCAGCCCCTTTTCATAGGCCCGATCAATAGCGCTTTTAAGGACGGCGTTTGCGGGGCCCGTGAGGCTCATATTGACGATGGGAACATTATTTTCGATCATCCAGTTGAGTGCAAGAACAAGGCTTGTCGTTGTGGTCGACTGACTTCCTGCAGGCGTATCAAAAAACACCGACGCCGCATAGATTTCTGCATTCCGCAACAAACCATGAAATCCACGGCTGTCGCCGACCAAAATTGAGACTATCGATGTTCCATGATCTGTAGGTTGGTGATTACGATAGGGTATGAAACTCCTTACGTGAATTTTCGCGCCTTTTAACGTCTGATGGGTTAGGTCGATGTTGGTATCGATGACGCCTATCAGACGTCTTGAAGCTTTTAAATTCTCTTGAACATCCAACAGATCGCTTGGCGAGGCATCGTCTGCAGAAAGTATTCCTGTGACTTCACCGCCCGGATGATAGACATGGTTGAAATCGACGATTGCGTCAGGAAGGATAGACCGGATCGATGCTTGCGCCTCTTTGATGTTGAGATTATCCGGCGCTTCTAGACGCGCCAGGATAAGACCTAAGCCATCAAGCGTCTCAATTGCTTTCGTTACATAGCCCTGGCGGTCGAGCACATCAATCGCATCGGCAGATCCGATAACCAGCCATTCCCCTTGGCCGATCTCGTTGCCATCTTGGTCTTGTGCTACCTGAAAGATCTTGTCGCTGATGATTTCGACAGATGCGTTAAGGCTGGTTTTGGTATTTGCCTTTGGCGCCTTGTTGCCGGCGTTGGATTTGGCAGCCTTATCTTCCGCATCGCTCCCATCTTCCTGCTCGGCGTCATCTTCCACATGGTCTTCTGCTTCGTCTTCTAGATTCTCTTCAACTTCGGATTCGGCCTTATCTTCGACTTTATCCTCAGCCTCATCCTCGACTTCATCCTCGACTTCATCCTCGACGTCATCCTCGACTTCATCTTCGACTTCATCCTCGACGTCATCTTCGATGCCATCTTCGACTTCAGCCTCAACCTGGTCCTCTACCTCATCTTCTACGGCATTTTCAACTTGGTCTTCGACTTCGTTCTCAACAGCAGCTTCTACAGCATCCTCAACTTCGTCCTCGACCTTGTCTTCTACGGCGCCTTCAACCTGATCCTCGACCTCATTTTCAACTGCATCTTCTACGGCAGCCTCAACAGCATCCTCTACGGTATCTTCAACCTGGCTCTCAACCGCGTCTTCAACCTCATCTTCGACTTGGTCTTCAACGGCATCCTCAACGACAGCCTCGACCGCATCATCTATCTCATCTTCTATCTGATCCTCAATGTCTTCCTCATCGCCTGGCGCAGCCCAAGCAGAACCTGTCGCACCGAGCCCTATCGGCGACACGGTGACGAAGACAAAAACCGCCGAGGCGGCAACCAGGATAAGAGCAGGTTTTTTCATATGCGTATTGATACAAATTTTCTCTATAAGGGGTTCGTTGGCCTGAACTGCATATACCTCACCAAAATTAACCCATTGAGTCTAATATAAGTTTCATGAAGTTGACGGTTTACTATCGGTAAATATTCCAGATCTTGGGGAATAAATACAAGGCCTCGCCCGTCAACAGGAGTGAATGTCGATGAATAGGGACGCTCTGCGTCGAGAGATTGTCGAGCTTTTGCCGCGGCTGCGCCGATATGCGTATGCGCTGACGGGCGCTCGCGCTGACGCTGACGATCTACTGCAGGCGACGGTAGAGCGCGTATTGACGCGGGGGACGCCAGAAGATGTAGCGTTGATCAAATGGTCCTTCCGCGTGTGTAAAAACATCTGGATTGACGAAATCCGCGCCCGGAGAGTTCGCGTTACAGCTGCCGCGAGCGGGAAAATTACCGAGGAAGAAAAAGTCGATGGAGAACGCGTGATTATGGGCAAGCTTGCATTTGTTGAAGTCAATATCGCTATGAGCAAATTGCCTGATGACCAGCGTGCTGTTCTATCGCTCGTTGCATTGGATGGGTGCTCCTACAAACAGGCGGCGGAAATACTCCAAACCCCTATTGGTACGGTCATGAGCCGACTGGCGCGGGCGCGCCGGGCAATTGCGGTGTTGCTGGACGAACCAACGTCTAACGTTGTGGCTATCAGGAAATAGAATGCTTTATACGGATGAAGAACTTTCTGCCTTTTTGGATGATGAGCTGCCAGAAGAAAAAAATCTGGCGCTAAAGGCCGCTATGGCCGATGACAATGCTTTGCGAATTCGACTGGACGAGCTGCGTTTAGCAAATGACGCAGTCAGGAATGCCTATTCATCAATAGACGGCAGGCCGTTTCCTCAAAGCATTCTGACGATGTTGGGCGAGGATGCATCTGGAGAAGTTACCGCCGGCGCGGCTTCACACACGGCCAGACCATGGGCAAGGCCGGCGGCGCCATTATGGGCGGTCCCGCTGGCGGCCTGTGTCGCATTACTCGCCGGCCTGGTGCTTGGGCCTGCTGTTTTCAATCAAACCGTTACGCCCAATGCATTACAATTGGCGGGGTTGGTTCCGGAAAACGATCCGCTCTACACAATTCTTCAAGCCCAGCCCAGCGCGACAACAACGGCCTATCAGGGCGGTGCAGTGACGCCTGTGCTGAGCTTTCGCTCGATTGACGATGCGTTTTGTCGTGAATTTCAATGGCGCGCGCAAACGTCTTCGGTTCGGGGCGTCGCCTGCCGAACGGATGGACAATGGCGTATTTTGCTAACAGTTCTCGAAACAACGCACCAGACCGCGACTGGATTTTCAACCGCCGCCAGCGCCTCGCCGATAGAAATTGACCATTTTGTCAATCGCAAAATCAAAGGCGATCCGTTAAACTCGCAAGCTGAAATGGCCTTTTTGGATAGGTGAGTGGTGGAGAGGTTTGTTAATACAATGATGAAAAATATCCCCTGGGCGACGCGCTGAAAGGCGAGGGTGGGCCTATTGGCTCGAAGCGTTCCGTTTCATTTGTGAGACGCGATACTGGATCTGAGCGCGCGTCATGCCCAACAACCGCGCCGCCGCAGACTGGTTTCCGGAGGTTCTTTGCAACGCTTGGCGCACCAGGAGATCGGTGACCGCTGAAAGGCCGACGCCTTGATCTAAGATTTTTGACACCGCGTCTACCGCTGGCGCGGGCGTACGTGCCCCATCAGGCGTTGCTTGCTGGTCGAACAAAGCTTCCAGCGCGCCATCCGCGTTGAGGCGGAAGACCGAAAGGTCGAGGCCTTCCCCGGGTTGGAACAAATGTGAAAAACTGATCGCCTCTCCGTCCTCACAAAGAATAACCCCGCGCTCTACCCGGTTTTCTAATTCGCGAATATTGCCTGGCCAATCATAAGCCATAATCGCTGCGAGCGCGCGCTCAGTAAACCCTGTCGCCTGTTTGAAGTAACGCTCCGAGAAGCGCTTTAGAAAAAGGTCTAGCAATAACGATAGATCCGCGCGTCTGTCTCGCAAGGGAGGAATTTTGATCGGAAAAACACTTAGCCGAAAATAAAGGTCCTCACGAAAATTCCCGGCCTCGACCGCTTTTGGCAAGTCCGCGCTGGTTGATGCGACGACCCTGAGATTGACGTTGCGTTGTTTGCGCCCGCCAACCCGTTCGAATGCGCCATCGTGAAGGAACCGTGATAATCTCGCCTGGACCTTCAGCGGCAGAGCGTCGACCTCATCCAGAAACAACGTGCCGCCATTGGCGCGTTCAACATGTCCGATACTGGTTTCGGTGATGCCGGGATAGGCGCCTTTCTCAATGCCGAACAAAATAGCTTCCAGCTGTTCTTCAGCAATTGCAGCGCAATTTAAGGCGACGAGCTGTGAGCCTTTGCGGGCGCTGAGGCGGTGTAACAGTTTGGCAAATTCACTCTTACCGACGCCGCCTTCCCCAATCAGGAGAACGCTAGCATCTGTCGGCGCAACCTTTTGCAGCAGGTGATAGGCGTGGTTGAACGGCGCCGATGCGCCAGCGAGTTCACCATCTGCGATAAGCATGGGTTTTGTTGAGGCGCGCTTTGCCTTTGCAGAAGGCGTGTCATGAAGCGGGGCAAACCGGCCGGGGCGCAAATATTTAAGGTCAGGGGAGGCATCATCCCAATCCTCAGCCGGCTTTCCGACGATACGACACACATCAAAGCCCATCGCAGCGCAGGCGGTTTCCCGGTAGACGATTGGTCGGCCCAGAAATGCGCTGGCGAACCCTGATGCGTACCCGATCTGCATCCAGCAGACAGGATCGGCGCCCAAACCTTGCCCGGAGATATGCGCCTCAGCCTCAAACGAGTTGTGCCAAATATACTCCGCATAGAAATGGCCTCGTTCGACATCGATATCACAATGGACTTGTTCTACGAGGACAACGCCTTCCAGGCCATGAAGCTGTGGGCCGACAGAGAAGGCCTCGAAGACCTTTCCCTTTTCTCTTACTCGGCTTGAAATTTCAGCATCAGCCGCGCCGGCCTGATATCCCATGCGCGTGAAGGCGGCGCGCGTGCGTTCGAGCCCGATCTGGTCGATCAGTTCACTGCGCAACGCGGCGAGCGCATCACAATGCAGCAGCACCATGCGCCGATCATCGAGCCAGATCTGGCCTTTGTCCGGGTCAAACCGGATGCGCGCCGCCAAATCACCAACATCGGGAAACGCGGTCTTGGCGCCAATGAGATCATTAGCGGTCGGATTTGTCCTCTGCGGAGCCGCGTCTGATGGTGGGTCCGTCGCCATGGCGTTGTTCCTACAACTCGCTTTTGTTGAAATTTCATATATAGCAAAGTGATTTCTCAGTCCAATGTTGAATTTTCAGCATTTTTTTGGCAGGCATCATACATTTTCGGGATATGGAATTTTAGCGATGAATAGTCTGCGCGCGGTCTTTTTTGCCGGTGACTCGTTCAAAGACCTTAAATACAGTGATAATCGATTGTCCGGGTAGAGATTACAGGCGCCGCCAGTCGAGCAAAAACTCGCCGCTGCGCTTTGGGGGTTAGGTCTCACAAGTTTCCGGCTGGTCAAGAAAATGCAGTGATGGCAACGAAAAAGCTGCCAATAGTGAAGAAAATTACACAAAATCACCTGAAAATGGGGGTTGAGGGAGGCAAAATGAGAGAATTACGGTCCGCGCCGATGGCGCGAGCGTTAAAGAGCGTTTTATGGTCCACCGCTGCGCTGAGCGTCGTTTCAACGGCGGCCTTCGCACAGGAGGCTGGCAGGGATGGGGGCCGAACGCTCGATGTCATCACGGTGACAGCGCAGAAGCGAGCGGAAAACTCTCAAGACGTGCCGATCGCGGTTAGCGCCTATACCGCAAAGGGGCTTACTTCCAAAGGCATCACCAACATTTCGCAAATTGGCGAATTCACGCCCAATGTGACGATAGACAATACGTCATCCTTCAGCGGATCAACGCAGGTTTTGTCCGCCTATATCCGCGGCATCGGCCAATCGGATTTTGCATTCAACCTCGACCCCGGCGTCGGCATTTATGTCGACGGCGTTTACTACGCGCGGTCCTTCGGGGCGGTCACCGATCTTCTGGATCTTGAGCGGGTCGAAGTGCTCAAGGGACCGCAAGGAACGCTTTTTGGACGAAACACTATTGGCGGCGCGATCAACATTATCACAAGGCGGCCTTCCGATACGTTTCAGGCGGTGGCGGATGTCACTACCGGCTCGTTCGGCCGATTAGATGTGAGGGGCGCCGTCGATATTCCCCTGATCAAGGATACGTTGTTCGGACAGGTGTCATTTTCTTCGAAAACCCGCGGCGGTTATCACAAAAATGTTCCGCTCCAAGGAAATTTCATTGCTGATGGCGGCCGGTTCATTCGTCCGTCAGCGAACTTCTTTGACGAATCGGGCGGCGAGAATACGCAGAATATCCGTGCGAAACTGGAATGGCGCGCAAGCGACCGCCTGAATTTCACCCTTTCCGGCGATTATATGAATGTTGACGAGCAGGCAACGCCAAGCGTTCTCTTGGCAGTTGGACCGGGCCTCGTTGATGTCTATAATGCCTGCATCACGACATCGATTGCTGACCTCACCGGCAGTCCTCTGGAATCCATCTGCACGACGCCGCGCGCGGTGAGCGGCGGAGTTTTGGGAGGCGCCAATGTCGATGGCGATCCGTTTAACGATCGCCTTGTCATCGACGACAGCCTAGTAACCGGCGCGATTGACGTCTCAAACCCAGGCGGTGCCGGTTATTCCCAGGCGGAAGCCTATGGTTTCTCGCTGACGACGGACTGGGATTGGACGGACACGATCAGCCTGAAATCGATTACCGCTTACCGCAAAGTCGATGCAACCTTCGCGCAAGATGTTGACGGCACGCCGGTGGCGCTGGGCGATCACGCATTTGACACCGACCAATGGCAAGCATCGCAAGAATTTCAGCTCACCGGGACGTCGTTTGACGACGGCCTGAACTGGCTGTTCGGCGCTTATCTTTTCCACGAACAGGGTGGCCTGACGGACTTTGTCAGTTTTGCCGGCGGCTTGCTGCAAATCCTTGGCCCGAATGATTTCAACACCGATTCCTATGCCGGGTTTACCCATCTCAACTATGCGTTGACGGACAATATCGGGCTGACCTTCGGTGCGCGTTACACGAAAGAGGACAAAGAGTTTTTCGGCGGGCAGCGCGACCTTAACAGCCTCGCCTTCCAGCTGGGCTTCCCGCTCGCGTTGCATCCAGACCCAACCGACACAACGCTTTATTTTCCGCCGGTCTTAAATCAGCGTAGCTTTGATAATCTCTCTTTCAAAGCCGGGATTGAATATTCGCCGAGCGACAATATCCTCACCTATCTCTCATTCTCTCAAGGCTATAAGAGCGGCGGCTGGACGACGCGCGCGACAGTACCAATCCTGGCGGCGCCGGAGTTCGATGAGGAAAAGGCCAATACCTATGAAGCCGGTTTCAAGGGCGAGTTTTTCGATCGTCGCTTGCAGACCAACATTGCAGCATTTTTTACGCAGTACAAAGACCTGCAGGTGACGATTTACCAGGGGATTTCTCCGGTTACGGAAAATGCTGCGGCATCTGAAATCAAGGGCTTCGAATTTGAGTTCCAGAGCCTTCCTACGGACAACCTTGAGATTCTTGGATCGGTTGGTTTTACCGATGCGGAATATACCGAACTCATTGGCGAGACCCAGCTTCAGCCCGGGTTCCTGTTTCAAAATACGCCGCGATGGTCATCTTCACTTACGGGCATCTATAGCGTTTCCACCAGCAATGGCGGGCGAGTTAGCCTTCAGGGCGACTGGACCTATCGCAGCACCATCGCCAACAGCCCGCGCAATACGCCTGAGTTAATCGCCGACCCGGTTCATCTGTTCAGCGCGGTGATTAAATATGACGACCCGAATGATCGCTATACGGTGTCGTTCGGCGGGCGCAATCTTTCCGACAAACGATTTATCGTTGCCGGCCAAAACCAGGATGGGATTGGTTATGTCGGCGGCACCTATAACCGTCCGCGCGAATGGTATTTGAGCCTCGGCTACCGGTTCTAGCGCCGATGCGCCAACGCCACATCCTGTTTGGCGCCATTGCGGGAGGCGGGCCTGGTGCGGTGTGCCTCCCATATATTTTAAGGAGGTAGCCAATGTCAGTTCTTGGCTCGAAATCGAACGGTCTCGTCAGCGGCAAAACCATCGTCGTCACCGGTTGTTCATCAGGCATTGGCGCGACAACAGCCAACGCGTTGCGGGAGCAAGGCGCGAAGGTTATCGGCGTTGATCTAAAACCATGTTCTGCGGTTGATGATTTCTTTGAAGCAGACCTGTCAGATCCGCGCGCTATAACCAAACTCGTCTTAGCGCTGCCGCAAGGGCTGGATGGGTTATGCAATATTGCCGGTCTTCCGCCGACGCGCCCGCCTGCCGATGTGCTGAAGGTCAACCTGATTGGTTTGAAAACCCTCACCTATGCGCTAGTCGACAAAATGGCCGATGGCGCGGCGATTACCAATCTTGCTTCGCTGGCCGGAATAGGTTGGCTGGACAATCTCGATGAAGTGAACGCGATAAACGCGATCTCCAATTTCGACGAGGTTGAGGCGTTTTGCGAAACCTTCAATGTCGCCGGCCAGCCGGGGCGGTCCTATTTCCTTTCCAAGGAGGCGCTGATCGTTTGGACAATGCAAAATCGCTGGACCTGGCGCGAGCGTGGCATCCGGATGAATTGCATTAGCCCCGGTCCCGTGGAAACGCCGATCCTGCCGGATTTTGTCGAAACCCTTGGCGCCCGCGTTGAAGAGGATATGCGGGTGATGGACCGTCCGGGAACACCGGGTGATGTCGCGCCTCTGGTGACGTTTCTCCAGTCGGACGGGTCCATCTGGATTCGCGGCGCCAACATTCCCTGCGACGGAGGCATGTCATTGCATGTGGCGATGGAGCAGCACGGCCTTCTCGCTAAAAAGTAGGGTAGGATGTTTTCTTTTGGCAAAAAGAGGCAGCGACCGGCGCGCGCTTCTGACCGGGAGCAGGACAGGACCATGGAAATTGTGACGTTGAAGATAGGCGACACGGATCGGCGCGGCGGCAAAATCGCCATTCGTTGCAACCCCGTTACCGGCGACGATGCAACGCAATATACGGCGGCAACGCCAGAAGACGCCGCCGCCGCCGCAGAAGCGGCAGGCGCTGCCTATCCACAATGGTCAAAGACCGGTCCCGGCCTTCGTCGGTCAATCTTGAACAAGGCGGCCGAAGAACTTGAAAAAAAGCAGGGGGAGATTGTCGATGCGATGGTTCGTGAAACCGGCGCGACAAAAGGTTGGTCAGCATTCAATGTGAAACTGGGCGCGGACATATTGCGCGAGGCCGCTGCGATGACGACGCAGCTCACTGGCGAGACCATCCCGTCAAACCGTCCGGGTACGCTGGCGCTCGCTATTCGCAAACCGGTTGGCCCGATGCTCGGCATTGCGCCATGGAATGCGCCAGTGATCTTAGGCGTGCGCGCAATCGCCATGCCGCTCGCCTGCGGCAACAGCGTTGTGTTGAAAGGTTCTGAAATGTGCCCGCGCACGCATCGGCTGATTGTTGATGCTTTGCTCGACGCCGGATGTCCCGACGGCGTTATCAACTATATCAACAACGCGCCGGAAGACGCCCCTGATATTGTAAAAACGCTAGTAACCCACCCCGCGATTCGCCGGATCAACTTCACCGGCTCAACCCGCATCGGCAAAATCATCGCCGGCCTTGCTGCGACAGAACTAAAGCCGGTCTTGCTTGAGCTTGGCGGTAAAGCGCCGATGGCGGTGTTGAACGACGCTGATATTGGCGAAGCCGTCAAGGGTGCAGTGTTTGGCGCGTTCTTCAATCAGGGGCAGATATGTATGTCTACGGAGCGATTGATTGTCGACGATGCAATCGGGGATGCCTTTGTAGCGGCCTTTGCGAAGCGCACAAAATCTATAACCGCAGCAGACCCGGCGCTGGACGATGCCCCGCTCGGCGCCGTTGTCAGCGAACGCACGGTTGAACACCTTCGCGAGCTGGTGCGCGATGCCAAGGCGAAAGGCGCGCATATTGTGCTCGAGGGAGCGATCGACGGTGCGATTATGCAGCCGACAATTATTGATAAGGTGACGCCCGAGATGCGCCTATGGCGTGAGGAGAGTTTCGGACCAGTGGTCGCGATCACGCGCGCGCGCGGTGATGATGAGATCGTTCACCTCGCCAACGACACCGAATATGGCTTATCGGCGGCGGTCTATGGCGCCGATATGAGCCGGCTGATGTCGGTTGCAGAGCGCATCGAAAGCGGCATCTGCCACATTAACGGGCCTACGGTTTATGACGAACCGCAAATGCCGTTTGGCGGCGTGAAAGCGTCAGGCTACGGCCGGTTTGGCGGACGCTTCGGCGTTGAAGCCTTCACGGAAATCCGATGGCTGACGATTAACACGCAGCCAGTGCAATTACCGATCTGAAAATTGGCGTTGCGTTGTAGAAACTTGTTTAAGCTCAAAACTCAGGAAATTTACCGATGAAACTAAATCTAATCACGTCGACGATTGCAATTGTCGCTGTTTCTGTAAGCACAACCTTTGCAGCGGAAAGCTTGGAAAGCGTTTGCCTTTCCGTCGTCGAACACGAAGGCGGCGATACAGCTATTTGCAGTTGTCTCGCCGAGCAGGCGGCAGGCAACCCAACGCTCGAGGGGCACTTGATTTCGCTAAAAGATGAAGGCGGCGCTGATGAGCGATACGCTGCGGCAAATGATGAAGGCAAAGCCGCGATTGACGCCTGCACCGGATAGCCGGGTACGCACAGCCTAAGAGGATTAGTCCGGCCAGACGTTCTATTAATCTGGTTGTGTCTGTGAGGCATGGATGCCGGGACTGCACAGCTGGGCTGTTTTGTGGTCGCGCATTCGAACACAATAACCGCGTACGCTTTTGCGAATGGGCTCTAGGAAATAAAGTTTCGACAACCTAACCTACGCACGCGCCAATGATGGGCCATCACCAAACGCAACCCTCGCAAACGATGATGAATACGTGAACTAGCATCACGCCACCTTCATGCAGCAAACAGCGGCTTTCATAACTTTATGTGGGAGTGGCGCACCGGAGTTGGTTGTAGGGCCTCTAAGCTTTCGTTTAATTACGTTCTGCAACATCTCCTTATCGAGCGACAGGTTAGTAAGAATGTGTTTCAGCCGACCGTTTTCGTCTTCAAGATGCTTCAGACGTTTCATCTCGGACGGCGGCAACCCAGCATATTTCCTTTGGGGCAACTCGTAATTTTATACATTATTCATTTGTTAACGCAGATCGTCTGACTCAAGTGCAGGAACGCAAGCCGAGTAGTTTTTCGCAAAAAGACTTGACGTGGGAAATAATCCCACATAACATTTGAACATTGTTGCGTAAAATGAGGCGGATATCATGGTTTTGACAAAATACTACCGAGCCCAATATTGCCGGCGCGCGTTAGCGGCTGGCGCGAGCCTTTTGGCTATCAGCGCAGTTGCCCATGCAGGCGATAACGAGGTTAAAGTCACGCTGTATAGTGGCGTTGACTATTCCAGCGGCGATTATGGTGCGGCGCTTGATACGGAAATATTTTATGTGCCCGTAAGCGCCAAGGCGACCATCGGCGAATGGTCATTCCGCGTCTCTTCTGGCTACATAAATATAAAAGGTCCAGGCGGCGTTATTGGCGGGGGTGATGGCGGCGTTATCGTTGCGCCTGATCGCCGTAACATGCAGGTTGTTGAAGAAAGTGGAATTGGCGATACTTATTTTACGCTGACTTACTCACCTGTTTTCAAAAACGGAGATATTTTTCTTGATCTTTCGACGAAAGTAAAAGCGCCGACGGCAAGCGAAACCAAAGGCCTTGGCACTGGGAAAATGGATGTAACGGTTAAGGCGGATATTTCAAAATTTATCGGCCCCGTTCTTCCCTTCGCCAGCCTTGGCTATCGCTTTGTTGGCCAACCAGGCAGCTTCGCGTTGAATGACACATGGATCGCATCCGCAGGCGCTGCATACTATTTCTCTAGCAAGGCGAGCATTGGCGCCTCATATGATTACAGAGAGGCTGCGTCATCACTTGCAGAGGATTCAAAGGAAATTTTTGCGTATTTCGATGTGAAGGCGACAAAAAAATGGGGGATCGTTTTTTATGGGGTTGCGGGCCTCAGCGATGGCAGTCCGGATTTCGGCGGTGGCGTGCAACTGAAAATGAGAACGTACTAACGCCTCGACACCTTAACAATACACCCAAGAAAACGATGACGCTGCGGTCGCGGCGTCATTTTTTTTGACTGGAGCATCGGGCGACCAAAAGAAATCGCCTGATGCTTTATCGACCTCGTCGTTGTGGTCGTTCCGGCCGTTCTGGGCGGTCTTGCGCAGGTCGCTCCGGACGAGATGGACGTTCACGCGAGGGCTGATCGCCAGCGTTAGGGCGCTCTACTGGTGTCGGATCGTCTGTCCTATCTGTTCTTGCCTCATCGTTGGCGCCATCTGTTTCTTGAGATGTTTCTTCAGGCTGACTAAGCCCGTCTCCATCGCGTTCTGGCGTGGCTGTCTGATCGTTGGTTTCGCCTTCAGTTGCGGTACGTTCGCTTTGTCCGTTCTCTAGTACTCTTTCATCAACAGCAGTCGCCTCTGTTGTATCGCGCGCTGGCGAGCCATCGCGAGGCGTGTCATCAGTTTGGCTGCCGCCATCCTCGCTATCAGATGCGCGCGTTTCAGTGTCTTCCAGCACTGTACTTTGCTCAGCTTCATCGTCTGTCACACGGCGTAATCCGTCGGGCGCAGGCTGCAAATTCTGTGGCTGGAAGACAGGTTGAGCGCCGTCAATATCAACGGTGACGCGGCTTTGATCAAGCCGGCCCTCGAGAACAACAAGCGTCGGAGCGCGTCCATCACCTACCGCTGCGGCAGATGAAAACGCATCGGTAAGAAATTCACCAACACGCATATCGGAGCCTTGCGACGAAACATCCACAACACCCTGGTATGAGATATCGTCAATGCTATAGCCTTCAAAAGCGCCGTCTTTTCGCACTTCCTGTGCTGTAAATTGTGCATCCACGATTGCGCCGCTAATCGCGACGATGCCGCCTTCTGAAAGTGACAATCCCTTATAATGTACGTTGAGGCCGTAAATTGAAAAACTCGAGCTGTTAATATTGGCGACAGGGCCGCGAACAAAAAGCCCGACTTTGGGACCGACAGGCTCAATCCTCGTCGCAAGGATGGCGCCCGCGGGAGTGCGCAAACCGCTAACGGCTACCATACTACCGGGTGCAATCGTTTCCAGCGCACCGTTTGCGTATATCGTTTCTTCTGTAAACAGAATTTTTTGCTTTAGTACGGCAACAGAGGCGCCATCTGCGCTAACCTCAATTGGCCCGATGACTTCTTCAACAATGCGGGCCGCGCGCGCGCGCCAATCGTCGTTGGTTTTGTCGGCGATAATGGCGACCATCTGGCCTAGGGCGAAATTTTCTGAATCAACGATGCCGCCGCGATACATCAAGGGCAGGTCATCATCATAATGGATTTCATGGCCATTGACCCAAATACTGCCAAACTCATCAATCCGGCCAAATATTCCTGTGCCGCCGACGCCGCCTGGACCATCCGTGACGCCAGTGCCGCCCACCCCTCCGGGGCCGCGCATCGCGTAAAACACGAGCGCCGCCCCCACCGCCATAAGCGCGACCAAAGCAATATTGGTATGCCGAGAAAGCGTCCGGGCCATTATTGTTTTTCCTCGTCGTCGGCATAAAAATACACGCCAAACGTAAACCTCTTGCTTGCGGATTTGTTTCCTTCATCTTTTTTAGATCGTGAGCGCGCTGATTTATTGACCGCCAGCAGGCTCTCCATCGCTGTTTTTTCTGCAAGTTTAGCTAACGCCTCAACCGATTGGGGCTTGAGCTCATCATAATATACCGAGCGCTCGAGGAATGGCTTTGCGCCGCCCATCAAGTTGCTGCCGGCGGCGGCGATATGGTCGTGTAAATTGTGCTCAAAATGGACAAGCAATTCTTCGAAATCTTCGGTCGCGACAAATGCGGTTTTCACGAGGCGCACATGATCTTCCGGCGTTTGCTCTACCACCCCGACGCGCACCAGTTCGTCTAGTACAGCGCGGGGGCGTACGTCCTTGCTAACTGAGGCAACCAAGGCGTCAAACGATGGCGCTTTTGGCGCACCACCGCCGCGCGGCAATGTTAGCGGCGTTCCCTTTTTATCCGTAAAGGTATTATTTCCGGTCCATTCGGCAATAATCTGCGCTCCAAGGGAAGCAGAGGCCAGTGGCAAACTGTCTGTGATTTCTTCGTTACGCAACCGCCTTACATCTTTGCGGTGCACGCGGGTAATAAGGGAAATTCGACTGTCCGAAGGATCGGCCACGCCTTCCAGGGCAAAATGTTTTTCCGCCGTATCGACGTAAACGCGCTTTAAGATTTCAGATAACATCGGAAAAGTGACGCCGTGCGTAATGAGTATGCGCACCAGCGGGTGGAGGATACGGCGAATTGCGCCGACGAAGATTTTCGGGGGCTGTCCGCCAGAGTCTGGTTTATCCAACTTGCGTTTCAAACCGCGATACTCCAACTCACCGACACACTGCATACGCAACCTGCCTGTATGAAAATGCTAGTCTATCTGCATTCCCGAGGGAAACAATCCCACATAAATATTAACACTGGCGCCCCAAAAGGCGCCAGTGTTGTCACGCGCATTGAAACAAGTCGGCTTATTGGGCGCCACGCGGCCGTGAGGGGCGCTCTGGCCGTTCAGGACGCTCTGCTCGTTCAGGGCGCGCTGGTCGTTCAACACGAGTGGGTCGGCCTGGGCGCTCAATTTGGTCGATACGCTGTGGCCTAGAGTTTCGTGCAGGGCGCATGTCTCTCGCCCCGCGCGGACGAACGTCATCGCGCCGTACATCACGCGCCGGTGTATCATTGTTGGCCGCCCGGCGTCGCGCGGCGTGTTCACGTCTTGATGGGTGATCAATCTGCTGATCCAGGCTGGCTTTAAGCCAGCGTTTGATCTGTTGGCGGTTCAACCCTGCATCTTTGAGGGCATTAATAATGCGACGAATATTTTCACGCGTAACCGTAACATCGCCAGGGTTGGGAATATTAGGGTCATTATCAATCGCAGCATAAAGCCAACGTTTTATTTCCTTGCGATTAAGGCCCGCATCCAACAGCGCATTAATAATGCGATGAAGGTTTTCACGAGTGACGTCGACGTCATTCGGATTTGGAATGTTTGGATGTGAGGGGTGATCTGTCGCCACTCGCATCGCTTTGTCTGCACTTGCAACAGCTGTTGATTGTGAAGCCTGCGCAAAGGTGGGTGCGCCCACTAAACTTACCGCAACAAGGGCGCTGATAAGGGCTGATTTATTTAAACCGTAACTCATACTCATTCTCCTTTCGACAATTTCGCCGATAATTTGGCGTGGGAAAATATCCCACATGCAAAAGATACGCGGGAATTTTTCCCACGTCAAGCACATTGTTGTCCCTTATTGGGAGCCGTAAGTCCGCTAAACCGCTAAGGAATCCCAATTTTAGAGCCGTTCCGGCCCAGGCCCGCTAATGCCCCGAAACTGATGTTCGAGGCTTGCGACGAACAAGCAGGTACATCCTCTAAGGAAACTTGAGCCGTTAGATTGTGCACGACCGCATTGGGCTGCGATCTCAATTGATCGCCGCAACACTTTAATCTTTTTTGGAAAGAGGGAGTGTGAAGATGAGTACAGGCGTCGGATATAATTTACCGCTTAACAGAAGAATGAGAGCCGAAATCGAACTTAGGCTGAATGATGGGAACAGCAATGGCGGCCCCTTGCGCGTCGCGGCAGATTTCCGATCCGCAAACAACGGCATTCGGGCCATTGAAGAGCATGGCGCCAATCGCGATGCGAGTCGCTGGTCAAAGCGATTGCGCGCGGTTATGACTGGCGACAACAAATGGCGTGCGGTTCGTTTCAAACGATAAAGGCGCTTGCCGATGTGAAAGGTCTTTTCGACCACTATGTCTGGAAGACCCTGCGGCTTGGCTATCTGGCGCCTGACATTGTCGAGACAATCCTCGACCGTCGCCAGCCGTCCCATCTCAGCTTGCACCAGATCAATGCGGCCAAGCTTCCGGATACAGGCGTTCGCAACGCCGCGCGCTCGGCTTTCCCGCTTTGACCTAAGGGGTCTGCGGCATGATGCGTGAACTACCAAATAGCTCTGCTGGAGACTTTGGGTGTTAGCGCACTGAAACAGCGCCCCGTCGCCTACTCACGCCAATCTTGCACTGATTACCCTGCAAGCCGTTGAATTGTCGTGGACACTGCAGCTGGCGGCGCAGACCAACGGGTTCGATGGAAATTGCTGGCGGAGAGGAAGGGATTCGAACCCTCGAAGGGAGTTAAAGCCCTTACTCCCTTAGCAGGGGAGCGCCTTCGACCACTCGGCCACCTCTCCGCCGCCGGTTCTGCCCGGAAAAGCGCGGCTTTGCAAGATGGGTGATGGGGGCGCCGGTTATGCGGATTGCCGGTCTGTTGTGGGCGCTCCGAAGGACCGGCTCGTCTCTAAGCGCTACAAATTTAACAGGGGTCAGTTTCGCTGTCGCCAGCGCCTTGCAACAGGGCGAGCATGCTTGTGTTGAGGTCCGCTGCTGCGATCTCATCTTTGGCCTTTTGCGACAGGAAGTAGTCATAGGTCAGGCATTCGTCGGTGATGTCGTCGCGGTCATCATCGACCCGGGCGAGGTAGGGGTTAAAGGCCGCAGGCGCCGCTACTATTTTGTCGGGCTCTGCCGCCAGCGCCGGAAAGTCATAGGATAGCGTGTCTTTCTCAACGATTTCGGTTGTGGGCGCCGGCTCCGTGCTCAAAGGTTCCGGTCTGTCGGCTATAGCCTCGGCGGCGAGGCGCTCTAACATGTCTGTGATTTCATCTGTCGCCAGCGGCGTCGGCGCAACGGCGACGGGCAGCGCCAAAGGCCTCTCAATTGGTGCGGTATCTTCGGTTGATTGTTTTTGCACTGTTCCGCCTACGGATAGTATAATGGCCGTCGGCGCTGAAATGGGTTCGGCGGTAGTTGCTGAAGGTTCGGAAATATCGGCAACTGCGGCGGCTTTCTTCGGTGTGTACGCGATTATGGGCGCCGTGTCGTGTTCTGGCGCCGGATTGCTCGCCTTTGTCGATGGCGTTTGTGCAACCGTCTGGTCGTCAGCCTGAACGATATCAGGCAACGCGACAATCTCGGTTCGCGCCAGCAGGAATTGCGCGGCGCGATTGGCGGTGTTTGCGGGCAGGGGCGCCAGTTTTTGCACGCCTTTGCTGGCGGCGATTGCTGCGAGATGCGCGTTGGGCGTATGGGTGGCGATGCGTCCGCGCTTGCCGCCGCGCTCCAGGTCCGAGGCGAGCCGGCCGGGGATTGGCTTATTGGTGAGCTGGCCGCGATAAACTTGCGTGTTTTCCAGCACCCGCTGGATATAGTTGCGGGTCTCTGAAAATGGCACAAGCTCAATCCAGTCGACCGGATCGATATCCGGCCCGCGCGGATCGCCATAGGTCTCAATCCATTGCGCCGCACGGTTAGCCCCGGCGTTATAGGCTGCGAAGGTCAACACCAAAGAGCCGTTAAATCGCTCCAGAAGATGGGACAGATGCGCTGAGCCGAGGGTGAGGTTGTATACCGGATCGTCGAGAAGCGCGGTGCGCGAATAGCGCATGCCCTCTTTGCGAGCGGTGATTAGCGCCGTAGACGGAATAAGTTGCATCATGCCCCTTGCGCCGGCCCTGGAAAATGCGCGCGGGTTAAATTCGCTTTCCTGACGCGATAGGCCCAAAATGATTTCCGGCGAGACGAAACGTTTTGCTTCTTCGGGAACAAAGACGGTGGGGTAGGCGACATTGGCGGCAAATGCCCCCCGCCGGATGGCGACCTTGCCGGCGCGCACCGTCAGATGCGGCGCGCCCTCGCCATTGGCGAGTTTAGCAAGCTCGACATATTCGCCGGGACGCTCAAGCCGGTCATCGACGTGATAGGCAAACACCATAAATTCATAATCAAGGCCGAGGTCGGATAGCATGCGCAGCGCCGCGACCGTCGGACGGGCGGAGAACATCGCCCGGTCTTCCGGCGTTGCGACAATTACGGGGCCGAACCTATTTTGCAGCGCTGCGCCGCCCAACTTTTCCGCCGCAAGCTGTCCGTAGAAGGAATAGTAATATGGCGTCGCCGCTTGATAGTAAGATGTTGCAAGGTCGGGCTTGCCTTGCGCCTCCGCGGCGCGGCCGAGCCAGTAATAGGCGCGCGAGAGTGAAATCGGCGTGCCGACAACGGAGGCCAGCGCCAGAAAATGCGTCTCGGCGCGGGCCGGTTGGTCCAAAAAGCGCAGCGCAATCCACCCGGCGTTGAATTCTGCTTCGGAAAGGTCTTCGCCCGGTTCCAGCCCATGATTGGCGGCGAGGGCGTAGGCGTCGCCAAAGCGGCCTTGCTTCAGCGCCCAGCGCATCAACAGTTGGCGTTCATCCCACCAGCGCGCCGGGTTGCGCAATCCGGTGGCGTCGTTCGGCGCCTTGGCGGAAAGCGCAAGCGCAGTTTCCTCAGCGCCGCTGCGCCGGTAATAACGCATGGCGGCGAGCAGCACGCCGGCGTCCATCTGGCTGTCCTTCGGCAGGTTGCGATAAAGCTTCGGCCCTGATGTAGCACGCAACAACAGCGCTGCGCGGGCTTGGGCCTTGTGGCGCTCACTGGAAGACAGTTTTGAAAAAATCCGCCGCGCATTGGTCACTTGACGCGCCCATAAGAGCCGGTCGACGCGCGCGGCATGGTCTTCTTTGGTTAGCCGCCGGCCATAGGTTTTAAGAATGCGGCGCTCTTCTTTCACATTGAAATTGTGATGCACCCACGCATCGCGCAGGTGAATTTGTGCGGCGTCGTCCTCGCCCGTGGCAAAGAGCGCGCGCGCCAGTTGAATTTTGCCGCTGCCGGTAATCGGATCGCGGGTTTCGAAGAAATCCAGTACAGTTTTGGTCGGGGTGGCGTTGCTAATGCGCTTTTCGACAAAGCTCTGAATGCGGCTCACGGCCGGCCAGTCGCTATGAAAGTCCAGAAACCGGTCAGCGGCGGTGATATTAATCTGCGGGTCTTCGGCCTTGAAATACATCCACTCGCCTAGACTGGCGGCGATCGGATCACTAATCTGCGGTATGTGGTTGCGGGCGTCGGAAAAATGTTTGTGCTTTAGGGCGTCGGCGACCGAGGTCAGCGTGGCGTGATCAGCGCGCGACAGGTAAACTGGGCCGGGCGCGGGTGGTTTCAGCCGCGGCGACGGGCTTGCAGCCGCCGCGCCAGAGAACGCAAACACCGCGACGGAAAACACCGTCAAAACCGCAAAAACCAGCTTCATCAAACGCTTGCGCGCCGATTCCATCATTTCCGCTTCTCCCACACAACGAACGCAGCTGGCGCAACCTACCCTAAAGCGCCCCGGTTCAAAATAGCCCGTCTCTTGCTGATTTTGAAATAGGACGTTATCGATCGGTCACAATTCAGAAAAATGAGCTCATGAACCAAATTAAAGGGTCAATCACCGCCCTCGTTACGCCTTTCAAAGACGGCCGCATCGACGAAGATGCTTTCCAGAAAATGGTTAACATTCAAGTTGATGCGGGCACGCACGCGCTGGTGCCGGTGGGCACGACTGGCGAGTCGGCGACCCTGTCGGACCCCGAGCATGAGCGGGTCGTTCGGCTCTGCGTCGAGGCGGTGGCTGGACGCACGCCGGTAATCGCCGGGGCCGGGTCCAATGACACCGCCTATGCGATATCGATGGCGCAGCGGGTGCAAGAGTTTGGCGCCGACGGTATTCTGGCGGTGACGGGCTATTATAACCGCCCCAATCAAGCCGGCCTGATCGGGCATTACGAAGCGCTCCACAGCGCCACCGACATGCCGATCATCATTTACAATATTCCGGCGCGCACGACAGTCAGCCTTTCTGTGGAGACGCTGGCGCGACTGTCTGAGCTGCCGAGGATTGTTGGCGTCAAGGATGCCACCGCCGACCTTGCGCGCGTCGCGCTGCAACGGATTTATTGCGATGCGGATTTTGTGCAGCTGTCGGGCGAGGACATGACCGCGGTTGGCTTTAACGCGATGGGCGGGCGCGGTTGCATCTCGGTGGCGTCCAATGTTGCGCCGGCGCTGTGTGCGCAAATGCAGGATGCGACTTTGCGCGGCGATTTTGCGGCCGCGCTGGCGCTTCAGGACCGGCTCGCGCCATTGATGGAAGCGTTGTTTTGCGACGCCTCGCCAGGGCCGACGAAATACGCCCTGTCGTTGATGGGTCTGTGCACCAACGAAGTGCGCCTGCCGATGACGTCGCCCAGCGATGCGGCGAAGGCGAAAGTCCGCGCCGCGCTTGAAGGCCTGGGCCTGATTGATTGATGGCCGACAACAAAACTGACAATAGGAAAGTCATCGCCGTAAACCGCCGCGCGCGTTTTGATTATTTAATTAATGATGTTCTGGAGGTCGGCATCGTGCTGACTGGCACGGAAGTCAAAGCCATGCGCGAGGGCAAGGTCAATATTGCCGAGAGTTACGCCTCGCCGGAAAATGGCGAGATCTGGCTGATCAACGCCAACATTCCGGAATATTCCGCCGGCAACCGTCAGAACCACGAACCCAAACGGCCGCGTAAACTGCTGCTACACAAGCGCGAGATGGTGCGATTGGTTCAGGCGGTTGAAAGAAAAGGCTTCACGCTGGTGCCGTTGCGGCTGTATTTTAATGCACGCGGCATGGCCAAGCTTGAAATCGGCATCGGCCAGGGCAAAAAACAGCATGACAAGCGCGAGACCTCCAAAGATCGGGACTGGGCGCGGTCAAAGCAGCGACTGTTACGCGACAGAGGATGATGATGAGCACCAACGATGAAGACCACCCGCATGTCTCAATCCATCCGCCAACGGTGTTTTTCTCGGCGCTGCTGATCGGCTACATCATCCGTGTTTTTGCTGGCGGCTGGCTTGCCATGCCGCGCATCCTCGCTGAAGCTGCAGGCGGCGTCTTGTTGCTGGGCGCGGTGGTGCTTGTGGTGACGGCGATCTCAGCTTTTGCTGAGGCCGGAGAAACCCTGCCGCCGGGCACGCCCTCGCGTCAGCTCTTTACCGACGGCGTTTACCGCTATTCCCGCAATCCAATTTACCTGGCGATGATGATGTTCGGCGTCGGGTTCGGCGTTGCAACGCTCAATGTGTGGATCATCGCAACCACCCTTACCGCCGGGGTTATTTTCAATTTCTTTGTCATCCCGCCAGAGGAGGCCTATCTCGCGCGCCGGTTCGGGCCGGACTATGATCACTACCGCACCAAAACGCGCCGCTGGATTTAGCGCGTCGCTATGCAGCGGTGGCTATTCATAATAGGGAACAAAGGCGAGCACCGTCTGAAACGCCGCCGCCGCGCCGGCGCCGCCGGATATGCATAATAGCAGCACGCCGATAATGTCCGGCGTCAGCAGATGGGCGTTTTGCCCGACGATTAAAACCACAAACAAAACGATTGCAGCGCGCGCATAAAATCGCACCAGGCCCGAAAAAGCATCGCCCTGGCCGGAGAATTTGGGCGGCAAAGCGCGGCCGCGCCAGCCAGATATAACTCCAGCAGCCAAACCCCGCCGCGATGACGGCGGCGATCAGGCTGGCGCCATGAAAAAGGTCGGGCGCGAGCGCGCGCGCCTCGGTAAAGCTGACAGCGGCAACCGAGGCGCCAATGACGCCGAAAATCGCTGAGACTACCAGCGTGAGCAACGGCTTGGCGGTCTTTGCGTTGATGAACGCAGCGTGCTGGTCTTTCGCAGGCAGGCCCCAATTTCTGGGCATGGCAAGCTCTCTCCGCAGAAATCCTATTCGGCCGCGATTGCGGGCGCTATTTCTATACAGGTTTTCATCGTTGCAAACACGTTTTCGAACATTCGGGCGGTCAAACGCCCGGTATTGGTGTTGTATCGGGAGCAATGATAGCTGTCGAACAGCATGATTTGCGTCGCCAGAACCGGATGGCGCGCACCATGGCTGAACGGCGCATCTTTTTGCTTGATGTCGAGGGCGGCAACGGTCGAGGCGTGGGCGATGCGCCCGAGGCACAAAATTGCGCGCAGGTTTTTCATGCGCTTGATCTGGTTTGTTAAAAATGGCCGACAAGTCCTGATTTCCTCGCCGTTCGGCTTGTTGCCCGGCGGCAGACAGCGGACCGCATTGGTGATGGCGGTTTGTTTAAGCCGTAACCCGTCATTGGCCGCTGATGCGTAACGATTATTGGACAATCCGAACTTCGCCAGCGTTGCATAAAGTAAATCGCCGGAAGCATCGCCCGTGAAAGCCCGCCCGGTGCGATTGGCGCCATGGAGGCCAGGCGCCAGCCCGACGATAAGGAGGGCTGCATTGCGCGGTCCGAAAGACGGCGCAGGGGCGTTGAAATATTCCGGATAGGCGGATTTGTTTTCGGCGCGAAACTTTGCAAGCCGCGGACAAAGCGCGCAATCGGGCGCAGGGTCTATCGCATGGCCATCGCTCAAAAGGGAATCCCTAATCTACGTCTTCGTATTCATCGTCGAATTCGTCTTCATACTCATCGTCGATATCAGACTTCTCCGCACGCGGCTTGCGCGCTGGAGCGCCGGAGCGGCCGATGATCTTTTCCAGATCGACGAGATCGACAAAGCTGTCGGCCTGACGGCGCAGATCATCGGACGCCATTGGCGGTGAGGACTTGACGGTCGAAACCATGGTGACGCGTACGCCCTTGGCTTGCACCGCCTCGATGGCGCGGCGAAAATCGCCATTGCCGCTGAAGAGGACGATATGGTCGAGCCGGTCGGCAAGCAGCAACATATCGACGACCAGCTCGATATCGGTTGAACCCTTATATCGCTTGCGGCCCTGCTGGTCGGTAAACTCCCGCGTGGTCTTGGTAACCATGGTGTAGCCATTGTAATCAAGCCAGTCGACGAGGGGGCGGAGCGGGGAGTAGTCCTGGTCTCGGTCTTCTTGGATGGCGGTATAATAAGAGGCCCGCAGGAGCTGACAGCTAGACTTCGTTTTCGCTAGTAAGTTTTTGTAATCAATATCAAAACCGATGTTTCGGGCGGCCTTGTAGAGATTGGCGCCGTCGATAAAAAATGCGGTTCTTTCAGTTTCACGCAGTCCTAAGAAATCTGCCATAAATGCCTCAAATATTGTTTTTTATATCGGTTTTCGTGTGGCGTCGTTTATCCAAAGGTTGAAAAAATGATTCTGATCGCCGCCGGGTCGAGTTTGCCTTTTTGCGGCATTGATTCGCAACAGATTGTTTTAAGCGCCTTTTCTGCGTTAGGCCGGCTGACGGATCTAGGCGCTATCTCCCCATTATACCACACGCCGGCCTGGCCTGACCCGGCCGAGCCGCCATTTGTGAATGCCGCGGCGGTTATAGGGACCGATCTTCCGCCAGAGGCCTTGCTGGCGGTGTTGCACGCGATTGAGGCGGGGTTTGGGCGCCTGCGCCAGCGCAAAAATGCGCCGCGCACGCTTGATCTCGACCTCATCGCCTATGGTCAGGACCGCCGCGGCGGAAGCAGTGCTGTGGGTGATGGCGCGGGGCTTCAGCTGCCTCATCCGCGCCTGGCGGAGCGGGAATTCGTGCTCGCCCCGCTGGCCGATATCGCCGCGGACTGGCGCTCGCCGAAAACCGGTAAAACGGTGCGCGAGATGCTCGCCGCCCTGCCGGTGCGTGCGGCGCAACAAATTTTGCGATAAATCGGCGGTTTTTTGCATTGCAGCGCTTGTATCTCGCAAGGAGGGGCGATATCTGACTTAGTCCGATTATCAGGAGACTTAGATGGCCCGCGTCACGGTAGAAGATTGCGTCGAGCAGGTTACCAACCGCTTTGACCTCGTCCTTTTGGCGGCGCATCGCGCCCGTATTCTTTCCTCTGGCGCGCCGCTCCTGGTCGATCGCGACAATGATAAAAATCCGGTCGTTGCGCTTCGCGAAATTGCCGAGACTGCACTTGCGCCAGCCGAACTTGATGAAGAGCTAGTGCAATCGCTGCAGAAACAGGTTGAATTCGACGAAGGGGAAGAGGCGGAAGCCGGGTCCGAGCGCGCCGATGCGCCGGAGTTTGATCAGATGAATGAAGATGATTACCTCAAGGCGATCCAGGCTGCCGGGATGACCACCCCACAGACATTGCCGAAGGGCTAAACATCAAACAGAGTAGCGCAAATATCGCACAGCGTTTGGCCGGAAAAGTTTCGAACGCACAGCGAAAATGGCCGATGGGAAATGGCTGATAAACTGACGGCCAATTCTAACCCCGACACCGGCCCTGCGCAAAAGCCGCAAGATAGTTCTGCGTCGCGCGAGACGCATAATTCCGAGACTGAAACCAATGGCTCGACGCCGCGCAAGGCGTCGCACCCGGTTGGCTTTATCCGGCAGGCCGAACTTGTCGATCTGGTGCGCGCCTATGACCGTGATGCAGACGAAGATATCCTCAATCGCGCCTATATTTTTGCGATGAAAGCCCATGGAGGCCAGACCCGCCAGTCGGGTGATCCGTATTTTTCTCACCCGCTTGCTGTGGCGGCGATCCTGACTGAGCTGCGCGCCGACCCAGCAACCGTGGTTACCGCATTGCTGCACGATGTTGTGGAAGACACCGATCATACAATCAGCGATATCGAAAAGAATTTTGGCGCAGAGGTGGCGAGGCTTGTTGATGGCGTCACTAAACTTTCGCGCATTGAATTGCGCGATGAGGCCAGCAAACAGGCGGAGAACTTCCGCAAATTTGTCGTCGCTATGGCCGATGATGTGCGCGTCTTGCTGGTGAAGCTCGCCGACCGCCTGCACAATATGCGCACGCTCCATTATATTACCAATGCCGACAAACGACAGCGCATCTCGCTTGAAACGATGGAGATTTATGCGCCGCTCGCCGGGCGCATCGGGGTGCAGCGGTTTCGCGAGGAGTTGGAAGATATCGCCTTCCGCGAGTTAAGCGCCGACGCTTACGCCACCATCAGCCGGCGCCTCGATGAGTTGCATCAACATTCGGTTGGCGGCGTTGTCGAACTTGCCAATGTGCTGCGTCAAAAGCTTGAGGCCGAAGGCCTTGATGCACAGGTCTATAGCCGTGAGAAACGCGCTTATTCGATCTGGCGCAAGATGCAGCATAAGAATGTCTCGTTTGACGAACTGGCTGATATTTACGCCTTCCGCGTGCTGGTTGATAATGTGCAGGATTGCTATCGCGCGTTGGGGATCATTCATTTGAACTGGCGCATGATCCCGTCGGAATTTGACGATTATATTTCAGCGCCGAAGCCGAATAATTATCGCTCCATTCACACCGCCGTGGTCGGTCCGCCATGGCGTGATGGCCGCCGCCAGCGCATTGAGATTCAAATCCGCACTTACGAAATGCATGAAACCGCAGAGCGCGGTGTTGCTGCGCATTGGCAATATAAGGATGCAGGCGGCAAAGGCGCCAGCGTTGAGATCGTCGGCCCCAAACAATACGATCCCTATGAGACGCCGCGCCGGCTGGTTGAAATGTTTCAGGGCGGAGAAGATCTCGAAGAAGCGCTGCAATACGCCAAGCTCGAACTGTTTCAAGATCAGGTGTTCTGCTTCACGCCCAAGAGCCGCGTCATTGCGCTGCCCAAAGGCGCAACCGCGCTCGATTTTGCCTATGGCGTGCACACCGACGTTGGCGACCAGTGCATCGGCGCGAAAGTCAACGGCGTGCAACGGCCTTTGCGCACCCTCTTGGAGACCGGCGATGTGGTGGAGGTGTTGCGCTCGGAAAATGCGCCGGTGCCGGCGGAATGGGAAATCATTGCGGTTTCCGGCCGGGCGCGCAGCGCCATCCGCCGGCGCATCAAGAAGATGCAATATGACGAACATCTGGCGCTCGGCCGCTCCATTGCGGAGAGCGTATTTACCGGCGCGCATTTGCAGTTCTCGCTCAAGGGCGTGCGGGCGGGCTTGCGCAAACTGGGCAAGAAATCGGTCGAGGACGTGCTGGTCAGCGTCGGTCGCGGCGACTTGCCGGTCAACCAGCTGATTGAAGCGGTCTATCCGGGCGCTTCGGCCGCCAGCGAAGGGGAAATCCGCCCAGCGAGCCTGAAAGAATTCAAGCCGCGGGTCGCGATTTCCGGTTTGACCCCCGGCGTATCAGTGCGCATCGCGCGGTGCTGTACGCCGCTGCCCGGCGAGCGCATTGTCGGCATTCGCGGTGATGACGGCGGCATTACTGTTCACACCATCCATTGTGAGCAGCTGGCCAAGCAAGACCCGCCGCAGAGCCGCTGGCTTGATCTGAAATGGCGCGACACTGATGAGGAACATCAAAGCGCTTTTGCGCGGCTCACCGTAACGGTGCAAAATGGCGTCGGCGTCCTCAGCGAGATCGCCGGGACTATTGCGCGCTATGGAATTTCAATTGCCAGCATGCGGCTGCAAAACCGTTCCAAGGAGTTTATCGACGTTGTGATGGATGTTGAGGTATATGACGCGCGCCAATTGGCGCACGCCTTGGCGGGGCTTCGCGCGGCGCCGACGGTGCTGTCGGCGGAGCGCATAGGGATTGACGACGATGAACAGCTCTGAGGCGTTGCGCGAATTTGAACAGGTCGGCGCCTTGCAGAAGGGCCATTTCATTTTGTCATCCGGTCTGCATAGCGATACCTATCTCAACAAGTCCATCGTCTCGATGTATCCGGATCGCACCGCGCGCCTGTGCAAGGCGCTGGCGGCAAAAGCGAGCGCTGTCATCACCGGCAAGGTTGACTATGTGATCTCCCCGGCGATGGGTGCGATTATTTACGGCTATGAGACCGCGCGTCATCTTGGCGCGCCGTTCATGTTTCTCGAACGTGTTGACGGCGCGTTTTGCTTGCGGCGCGGCTTTTCGGTTGAACCGGGTGCGCGGGTGTTGGTGGTGGAGGACATTGTCTCAACCGGCCTGTCGGCGCGCGAGGCGATTGCAGCGGTGAGAAATGCCGGCGGCGAGGTGTTGGCGCTCGCCTGTCTGGTGGACCGCTCCGGCGGCGCGGCGGAGATTGGCGCGCCGGTGATAGCGCTGGCGCAGTTAAAAGTTGACGCCTGGCCGGCTGATGACTTGCCGGGGCATTTGCAAAATATGCCGGCGGTAAAACCCGGCAGCCGCGGGGTGAGCCAATAATGGCGCCGAAGACAAAAAAACCATTACGCCTCGGCGTTAATATCGACCACGTCGCGACTATCAGGAATGCGCGCGGCGGAGTGCATCCGGACCCGGTGCGCGCCGCTGAATTGGTTGCTTGCGCCGGCGCTGACGGCATCACTGCGCATCTGCGCGAGGACCGCCGCCATATTATCGATGACGATATGCGCCGGCTTAAGGAAGAAATCAGCCTGCCGCTTAATTTTGAAATGGCCGCGACCGCTGAAATGTTGCAACTGGTGAGCGACGTCAAACCCCATGGCTGCTGCCTGGTGCCGGAAAACCGCAATGAACGCACCACCGAGGGCGGGCTTGATGTCTCTGGCCAGCATAATTTTATCGCGCCATTCGTCCGTGAGCTGATGGGCGCCGGCATTCGTGCGTCGCTGTTCATTGACCCGGAGACGCGCCAGATTGAGGCGGCGAAATCCACCGGCGCACCGGTGGTCGAGCTTCATACCGGCGCTTACTATGAGGCGACGGTGGCGACCGATCCGGCGCGCATCAGCGCTGAGTTTGAGAAAATAAAATCCGCCGCCGAACTGGCCGATGCGCTCGGGCTTGAGGTTCATGCCGGTCATGGCCTGACATTCTGGAATGTGCAGCCGGTCGCCGCGATCCCACAAATCGTCGAGCTCAATATCGGCCATTTCCTGGTCGGCGAGGCGGTGTTTATGGGGCTCGGCGAGGCGGTGAAGGAAATGAAACGGCTGATGCAGGATGCGCGCACCGGCGCGCATTATTGAGGCGCTCATGATCATCGGCATTGGCAACGACCTGATCGATATTCGCCGCGTGGAAAAGACGCTAGCGCGCCATGATGCGCGCTTTACCAAACGGGTGTTCACGGAGATTGAGCAGGCGAAGTCTGACAGACGCCACAACCGGGCGGCGTCCTACGCCAAGCGTTTCGCCGCCAAGGAGGCGTGCGCCAAGGCGCTCGGCACGGGGCTCGCGCGCGGGGTTTTCTGGCGCGATATGGGGGTTGTGAACCTGCCCGGCGGCAAGCCGACCATGGCTTTGACGGGCGGGGCGGCCAAAAGGCTGGCAGAAATCACGCCCGATGGCCATGTCGCCGACATCCACCTTACCATCACCGACGAAATTCCCCTGGCGCAGGCCATTGTCATAATCTATGCGCGGGCTAAATAGGGTTCCGTCAAGTTCATTGGGTGGGCAACGAAAGGTTTCGACTATGGGGTTTTCCCTGAAAAAGTTTTTCGGCGGCAAAAGCGGCGTAGAGGGCGAGACTATAAAGACCGAGGCGCCAAAAATGACGCCGGCCGAAGAGGCGTGGGATTTGGCTAAAACCGTCTTCTTTGCGGTGGCGATTGCGCTGGTGTTACGCATCGTTATTTTCCAGCCCTTCAACATTCCCTCCGGATCGATGAAGCCGACGCTATTGATCGGTGATTTTCTCGTCGTGTCGAAACCGACCTTTGGGTACTCACGCGCATCGCTGATCTACCCGCTGACGCGTCTGCCGCTGCATGGGCGCATTTTCGCGGGCGAGCCGGAGCGCGGTGATGTTGTGGTGTTCAAAAACCGCAAAGACGGCAACAAAGACTATATCAAACGCGTCATCGGCCTGCCTGGCGACGAAATCCGAATGATTAGCGGGCGCCTGTATATTAATAGCAAGCCGGTGAAAAAAGAATTTGTCGAGATGAGCAACCTCATCTGCGATCATCGCCCGAAACAAGCGCCGACCTATCGTGAAACGCTGCCCAATGGCGTCTCCTATCTGGTGCAGGAATGCAATGGCGACAAAGGGCGGCTTGACAATGTCGGCCCCTATCAGGTGCCGGCCGGGCGATTTTTCATGATGGGCGATAATCGCGACCAATCGCAAGACAGCCGCGTTACCGCGCAGGTCGGTTATGTGCCGCTGGAGGATATTGTCGGACGGGCGGAGCGGTTGTTTTTCTCCGTAGACGGAACGGACGCCAAGTTCTGGGAAGTTTGGAAATGGCCATTTGCAATTCGCTATGGGCGCATCTTTGATCCGGTGGAATGACAAAACGCGAATTTTCAGCGCTTGAGGACCGGCTTGGGCGGCGGTTTAACGACGAGACGCTGCTGGCGCGGGCGTTGACCCATTCCAGCCTTTCCGGCGGCGTCCGTAAAGTGCGCGATCTTGAACGCCTCGAATTTCTCGGCGACCGGGTGTTGGGATTGCTGACGGCGGAAGAATTATGGCGGCGCTACCCTGAGTTTGAAGAGGGCGATATGGCGCCGCGGCTGAATGCGCTGGTGCGCAAGGAGACTTGCGCGAAAGCCGCGCTGCATTTCGGCCTGGATGAATTCATCATGATGTCAGAGTGGGAGGAGGGCGCCGGCGGGCGCCAGAAAAATGCCATCCTCGGCGATGTGATGGAGGCGCTCCTCGGCGCGCTCTATATCGATGGCGGGCTCGATGCGGCGCGCATTGCCTATGAGAAATATTGGACGCCCAATCTTGAGGCGCTGTCGAAATCGCATCGCGACGCAAAAACTGCGCTGCAGGAATGGTCACAGAACAAGAAACTCGGCACGCCGGATTATAGTGTTCTCGATGCGGATGGCCCGGCGCATGCACCGGCCTTTACCATTGAAGTCCAGGTGAAGGGGAAAAAGCCGGCGCGCGGAGAAGGCGCGTCAAAACGCAAAGCGCAGATGGACGCGGCGCGTAATTTTCTAATCCGTGAAGGGGTTTGGAGTGGAGATGAGTAAGGCTGACACGAAATGCATCATGGTTGCCGTTATCGGAGCTCCCCCCGACCGCGAAGGCGGTCAGCTTACCAACAGCGCGCCTTCGCGCGCGGACCGCGAAGGCGGTCAGCTTACCAACAGCGCGCCTTCGCGCGCGGACCGCGAAGGCGGTCAAACAAAAAAGCGTTGGGGATGTGAGCAATGAGTTCAGAGACTAAATGCATAATGGTCGCCGTTATCGGCGCGCCCAACGCGGGCAAATCGACGTTGGTGAACGCGCTGGTCGGCGCGAAAGTGTCGATTGTCACCCAAAAAGTGCAGACCACGCGCGCGCGCATTCGCGGCATTGCCGTTGAAGGCGATGTGCAACTGGTTTTTATCGACACGCCGGGGATTTTCACGCCTCGTCGCCGGCTTGATCGTGCCATGGTCGCCGCCGCCTGGGGCGGGATTGAGGGCGCCGACCGGACGTTGTTGATCATTGACGCGCCGGCTTATCTTGACGGAGAAAATGAGCGTGGCGGCGCTGGCAAGTCGCGCAAGGATGCGGACCGGATTATTGAGGGACTTAAAAAAGCCGACGGTAAAGCCGTCCTCGCGCTCAACAAGATTGATGAGCTCGCCCGGCCGAAGCTGTTGGCCTTGGCGCAAGAGTTGAACGAGGCGGGCGTGTTCAGCGATGTTTTCATGATTTCGGCAAAGAACGGCGACGGGCTCGGCGATTTGAAAGCGTTTCTGACGGACAAGGCGCCGCCGGGTCCATGGCTCTACCCGGAAGATCAGCTCTCGGACATTTCCGACCGGTTGATGGCGGCGGAAGTCACGCGCGAAAAACTGTTCCTGCGTCTGCATCAGGAATTGCCCTATGATTCCACAGTTGAAACCGACGACTGGAAAGAAACCAAAAAAGGCGTGCGCATCGAACAGACAATATTCGTCGCCCGCGACAGCCAAAAAGGCATCGTCCTCGGCAAGGGCGGGCAAACCCTAAAAATCATCGGCCAGGCCGCGCGCGAAGAACTGATCGAACTATTAGGCCAGCCAGTCCACCTCTTCATCCACGTAAAAGTCCGCCAAGGCTGGGCGGACGAAGCGGCACGGCTGAGGAATATGGGTTTGGATGTGGTGGAGTGAGGGGCGTAATCGGCCCTTTTAAGGTATTTGCTTTGCAGCCGCCTACGGTTAAAAGCCGTCTCTCCTGATCAATCCAGAAATTCCGGGAATGTGGGCAGCTTCTCGAAATCTGCTTTTTCGTGTTGGATTATGACGCGTGCATTTTCTTTTTTCGCCAGCGCTTCAAATTGATCCATCGACTTAAGTGTTGCTTGTGCGTCGGTGTTAAATGTGGGGACCGTGCGCAATTCACGCGCTCCGGCATGCGTATACAAGTCTCCCGTCAACAGTAGAGGGCCCGCGTTCCTTAGTCTGACCAACAAAACAGAACTGCCAGGCGTATGTCCCGGCATAGACGTAATCACGACATTCCCGTCGCCAAACACATCATGTTCATTTTCAAACATAACCGTATCGGCGTTTTCAAGCGCAGCATACAATTCAAACCACCCGCTATTTTCCTTCATTTTATCGGAGAACATAAAACTATGTTCTGCTTGATTGGCGATGAATGTTGAGCTTGCCAACAAATTGGCGTTGCCTGCGTGATCGGGATGGGAATGAGAGATCGACAGAAATTCAATATCGTTTGGCGCAAGCCCCAATTGAGCGAGTTGATCGGTCAGCTTGATCTTCATTGTCGAATGAAAAGCGCCGCCGCCTATACCGTCGGGCGTATCAACCAATGACTGTTCTAAACCTGCATCCCAAAGTAAGTCGCCTTTCGGATGGCGGATGAGAAAACAAGGGACAACCAATGCATATTTTTCGCCGTCGAATTTACCTTCTCGGGAAAAAGAGCTCATATCAGCGACGTCAATTGCGCCGCAATCGAGGGCGTAAAATTGTATCCTGCCATCATCGGCTGGTTCTGCGGCGCACCCGGCGGCCGCCAAGATGATGACGCTGATTGCTGTGATTACCTTCACCACTATGTTTTGCCTGTCTTACTCGCCAAAATAATCGCTCTTTTATAATTCATTTTCATACACAAAAGGCTGACCTGGGCAATGCCCTTAAGTCGGTAGTGCATCAGTTTGAAATCTAGCCTGTTTCCCACAACCTTTGAATCTCGGCCAGACTTCCTATATGCTTAGCGGTAAGCAATAGGAGGTGCACAATGGATAGCCCAATGGTGATAGCAGCGATAATCGGAGCGATTGCTGGTCTCTTTGGCTCAATACCTATTGGTTTTTTGAGCTATCGTTTGGCTGAACGCAAATTCAAGACTGAAAATGGTTTAAACCTTCAAGCCAGTGAAGTTGTTAAAGCGCTTTTAAAAAGCGAAAATTATGAAGCGCGGTCCCTCAACCATATAAAATTGCTACTTACGGGCCTGACCGATGAGCAGATTCGGCATTTGTTAATTGAGGCCAGCGCTGTCCGAATAGAAGACAAAGATGGGAAAGAGATGTGGGCTCATTTGGATAGGGATATTACAAAAAAACAAATGGAATGGGCCTAAACGTGCCTAAAGGCCCCAAAGGACAGAAGCGCCCCGCTGACGTTATCGGCAACGCCGTTAAGGTGATGAAAATCGCCACCGGCGAGGATGAGGAAGATTTCGGGGGCGACGGCAAAGACCCTGCCGCTCAGGCTATGGGCCGGAAGGGTGGTAAGGCGCGGGCGAAAAGTCTATCGGCTAACAAACGTGCCGAGATAGCAAAAAAGGCGGCTGCAAAGCGCTGGGAAGGCCAATCTTGACGAGAGCTGGGGTCAAACGTCTAACTCATGTTGATCCCCAAATACGGTCCTAATATGATTTTCATACTCAGATTTATTTTTTGATATTTGTGCGATCCCAAGTAGCTGTCCTAGGTGTTGACGTAGCGCCTTGACACCAATGTCGGAAAGAAATTGATGGAGCCTCTTATGGCGTTCATCGCTAGATGTTCGTTGCGACTTTGTAAGTTCAAGAATCTTGCCGCTGCTCCTTGCAAGAGGCTTGTAAACTTGATCGACAGTTAAGTGCTTAAATTTCCAAGGCTTGTTGCGTTCTGGTTTTGGCAGCTCATATATCCTGTACCATTGCTCATAAAGCTGGTCAGGAAATTCTTTCTCGTACTCCCGCGCCTCTTCTCGAACGTAAAATTTGAACGCCTCTACAACCTCTTCGCGTGTGGCGTCGTAACCGGAAAGCGCGTAAACAAGTTGTTTTATTCCAGATTTGGCCGAAGCGTTTAATATGATGTGCGCCTGTTCAGCGATGTGATTCTGGCGCGTAAGTAGGGACCCGTCGTTTTCCGCTGCGACGATTGTCTTGCAGACGTCAATCAATATTGTGACGTCGTAGCCGAAAACTATCGATAGCGGCTGGTTCGCGCCCACCGAGGGCGATTGAAAACGCAAGGGATTTTCGAGTTTTGCCTGTAGTTCGCGCCCGACGTAAGGGGCAATTCGTTCACCAGCGAGAAATGATGGTAGTCGAGACCCGCCACTTTTCCCAAGCCCGATTGCGGCACCCATTCCCCGCTGGCTGATCACAGCGGTTTTGCTTTCGTCATCTAAAACATAGCATTCAACATCAAGCCCGAAGTCTTGCTGGAAATTACCCTTGTGGGTTGCCTTTGCCCCCCAACGAGCAACAGCAGCTTTTTTGGCTATTGCAGTGCGCTTATCGGGGCTTAGAGCCGCCGCCCTTGCAGCGCCGCCGCGCGCTCGACCTGAGGGGGGCGTTTTCTTATTGTTTGTCATGCAAGCATCTCCGTCGGTTTACGTGCTTGCATTTAACGGCGTTTACTCAAATAATGCAAGCACAATAGTTTACTCAGGTGCTTGCATTATGCTTGACGTTAAGCAAATTAGTTCATACATTAAGGGCATGAACAAACTGCCCGTCAAAACCCGCGCTCAAATCCTCAATATGCTCTGCGAGGGTTCATCCATGCGGTCGATTTCCCGCATAACGGGTGTTTCCTTCAATACGGTTGCAAAGCTGCTTATCGACGCCGGTAAAGCCTGCGCTGATTTCCATGATAAGAATGTCCGGGGCGTGACGGCCTCGCGCGTCCAGTGCGATGAAATCTGGTCTTTCACCTATGCCAAGCAAAAGAATGTGAAAACGGCCAAGTCCGCCCCGGAAGGCGCAGGCGACACTTGGACATGGACCGCGCTCGACGCTGATACCAAGTTGATTGTTTCCTACTTAGTCGGCGGTCGCGATGGCGAATATGCAATCGAGTTTATGGACGATCTGCGCAGCCGTTTAGAGAACCGCGTCCAGCTAACCACTGACGGCCACAAGGCTTATTTGGAAGCCGTTGAGGGCGCTTTCGGCGGTGACGTTGATTACGCCCAGCTAATCAAGCTGTACGGCCAGCCGAGCGGCAAAACAGCAGAGCGCAAGTACTCTCCGGCTGAATGTACCGGCATTAAAAAGCGCGTTGTCGAAGGCAACCCTGATAAAGCACACGTTTCAACTTCATATGTCGAGCGCCAAAACCTCTCCATGCGGATGCACATGCGCCGGTTTACCCGCCTGACAAACGCCTTCTCAAAGAAGTTTGAAAACCACCTGCACATGGTCAGCCTCTATACGGTGTTCTATAATTTCGTTCGCATTCACAAGACGTTGAAAGTAACCCCGGCCATGGCCGCAGGCATCACTGACGAATTGCTGGAAATGGAAGATATTGTGAAGCTTATCGATCTGGCGGCGCCCAAGCCGGGCCGTCCGAAGGCTTATAAGAAGAAAGATATTTCAAACTGATGCACTACCCTTAAGTCTCCTCCGTTGACTTAACCACGGCGCCCGCCACACTCCTCTGATGAATTTCACCGACCAAGGCATCATCCTCGACGCGCGCCCGCACGGAGAAACTGCGGCGATAGTGAACATCTTCACCGAGCTGCACGGGCGTTGGGCGGGGCTTGTTTATGGCGGGCAGGGCAAGCGCATGCGTCCGGTTTTGCAGCCGGGCAATGAGGTTGGCGTCGAGTGGAAGGGGCGCGGCGAGGATTCGCTCGGTCATTTCACGCTGGAGATGGCGCGCGCGCGCGCTGGCGAAGCGATGCAGGATCGCTTCTCGCTGGCGGGCCTGTCTTCGGCCTGCGCGCTGGCGCTGGCGACTTTGCCCGAGCGCGAGGCGCATGCGCGCGCCTACACCGCGATGGCGGTGCTGCTCGATAATCTTGACGAAATTGACCTCTGGCCGGCGCTGATGGCGCGCTGGGAGCTGGGGCTATTGGCGGAACTCGGCTTCGGCCTGACGCTTGACCGCTGCGCCTCGACCGGCGCCCGCGAAAACCTCATTTACGTGTCGCCGCGTTCGGCTTGTGCGGTGTCGGCGGAGGCCGGTGAACCGTATAAGGATAAAATGCTGCCGCTGCCGGCGTTCCTGTGCGGACAAAGCGTTGAGGCCAGCCTGGAAGAGGCGCTCGGCGCGCTTAAAACCACCGGCTATTTTATTGAAACCCGGATATTGCATCTCACCGACAAGCCGCTGCCGGAAGCGCGGCTCAGGGTTGTGGAACTGTTGAAGGCTCGGCTTGATTGATGGCCGGCGCCGCGTCGTTGGCTTGCGGCTGCGCCGGGGTTTGGGAAAGAATATCAACAACCATTTTCAGCGTGCGCTGGTTGTTGGAGACGCCGTCAAATTTCACCAGCCCGAAATAGCCGCGCGCACCGGAGTGGAACATGCGGCTTATCTTGTGAAAGATGATGCGGCCCTGGCGTTTTGCGGTGTTCCATTCCGAATGCGCCATCGCCGCCCAGCGTTCGGGGAACATCACCGCGCCAACTTTCTGGATATTATCGTGGTCGGCGTAAATAAAATGTAGCCGCCGGACGAAATGCAGCCCCGGGTCGGAGGCGATAACGCCGCCAATGGCGATAACGTCAATCGGCGCTTGCAGGTGTAATTTCAAAAACCCCGCCGCGCCAACGGCGATTTGCCCGCCGCCGCTATAGCCAATGATGACAACCGGCGCGCCCGAGCCCTGCCGGTAGCCGGCGCGCGCCAGCGCCTCTTCGATCACGCGCGCCGCGCCATGATTGAATATCGGCCCATAGCGATGGTCGGCGGAAATCAGTACCTGAAACACATTGCGCAAATGGATCAGTAGAGAGAGCACCGTCGCGCGGCCTTCAAGTTTTATCCGCTGTACGAACCGCCAGACCCGTTCGAGCAACCGCGTGCTGGCGAGCAGCGCCACGCCCGCCGGTGAATAGGGGAATACGTCATCGATTACCGCAGCATCAGGAAAGTGCTGGGCGAGGCCCTTCACAAACACTTTTTCCCGCGGGATGAGGAAGCGGCCGGAAAGTGATGAGATGCCGGAGAGGTAGACAATATAAACCGACTTCGGCTGGCAGTCGGCAGGGTGGGCGCATGGCCTGTCGGCGACGCACGACGCGTCGTTCTGTTCAATTTCGGTTTCGGTCCAGCCCGCCCACCAGCTCAAAGTTTCAATCGGCGAGAGCGCGGCGGTGACCAGGAGTGCTAGCACTGCGAGCGAGATGGCGATGATCAAGATTGTTGAAATCATGGTTTCGTCTCATCCGTCAGCCTGCGCATCAGATCATCGATGATTTGCTGCGGCGTGCGGTCAAGCGGCGAGCCGCTCACCAAAACGCGCAAGCGCCCGAGCGGGGCCGCAAGCGCATGGCCGACAAAACTGCGCAGCCCGTAAGAGACCAGCCAACCGGCGCCGCCGCAGAACACCGCCGCGCTGAGCGGCAGCTCAAGTCCGACACGCAGGCCAAATATCACCAGCGCCATCGACCAGACTTCAAGGAAGTTGCCGAGCGCGGCGCCAAAATAGGGGGCTATGGAAAACACCCCGAACAGCCGCGGCGCGAAGGCAAGCGCAACGACGCCGGTGACGGCGGCGATGTCTTCCGGACCGAGCATGCCCACATGGGTGAGCGGCGCCGCTGCAAAAACGCTGAGCCCCCAGATTAGGGCGGTGATGACATAGGACACGCCAGTGAAGGCAAGGCTTGCCAGAAACCGGTAGAGCGCCACCCGGTTGATCACCAAGATGACGCTTTGGCCGAGCATTTCCGAGACCCCGGCGAGGAAGGCGATGGCGAAGGCTGCGGTTTGTGCCTCCGCTGAGCTTGCCGCGCGCAGGAACGCACCTGTGGAAAACCCGATCGCCGCGGTCGCCAGTTCAACCAGCGCCAGCGGGAAGGTGAATATTTCGGCGAGAACGGACTGCATGCATCCGGCATAGCCGAAAGCCGCCGTCTATCAAACTATCGGCTTTGTAAATTTGGGGGGCAAATAGGCCTCTGGCAGTCGCGCGAGACTCTGCTAGAGCCATATCCGATCATACCGATCGGATATGGCTCTAGATTTTTGAGTGATCGCATTTTCTGGCGCCCAACCGGTATCCACTTGGGCGGAAAATGCTCTATGGGATGCGCCATGACACGCACCAAGAAAACAAAAACCGCAAAATCCGCCGCCCCGGCCAAGCCGGAGGATATCTTGCTGGAGCCGTTCGACGAGGCGCTTTCAAATCGCTACCTCGCTTATGCGCTCGCTACCATTACCTCGCGCGCGCTGCCTGATGTTCGAGACGGGCTGAAGCCGGTCCACCGGCGCATCCTTTACGCCATGCGGCAGATGAAGCTGAACGCCAGCGGCGGGTTTAAGAAGTCGGCGAAAGTCGTCGGCGAGGTAATGGGGAACTTCCACCCCCATGGCGACCAGGCGATTTACGATGCGATGGTGCGGTTGGTGCAGGACTTTTCCGTGCGCGTGCCGCTGGTCGACGGGCAGGGGAACTTCGGCAATATTGACGGCGATAACGCTGCGGCGATGCGCTATACGGAAAGCCGGCTCACTGCGGCGGCGCAACTTCTCCTCGACGGCATCGACGAAGACACGGTTGATTTTCGCGAAACCTATGACGGCGAGGACAGTGAGCCGGTGGTGCTGCCGGCGGCGTTTCCCAATCTTCTGGCTAATGGCGCCACCGGCACGGTCGGCATGGCGACGTCAATCCCGCCGCATAATGTCGCCGAGCTGATTGACGCGTCGCTGCATCTCATCAAGACGCCGAATGCGCGCACCCAAACGCTGTTGAATTATGTGAAGGGCCCCGACTTCCCCACCGGCGGGGTTTGCGTCGAGGACGCCGCCTCGATGCAAGAGGCTTATGAGACCGGGCGCGGCGGCTTTCGCACACGAGCGCGCTGGGATGTTGAAGATCTTGGGCGCGGCAAATACCAGATTGTCATCACCGAGATTCCCTATCAGGTTCAAAAGTCGAAACTGATCGAGAAAATCGCCGATCTCATCACGACAAAGAAAATGCAAGCCCTCGCCG
>JAADIQ010000102.1 GCA_013151255.1 Alphaproteobacteria bacterium | reverse complement strand
ATGTCCATTCTCATCGACAAGAACACCAAAGTCATATGCCAGGGCCTGACCGGCGATACCGGCACGTTCCACACCGAGCAGGCGATCGCCTATGGCACCAAGATGGTCGGCGGCGTGACGCCCGGAAAGGGCGGCCAGACCTGGCGGGCGGGCGATGCGGCAAAAGGGGCGACGCTGCCGGTGTTCGATACGGTGGCCGAAGCGCGCGAGAAAACCGGCGCGGATGCTTCCGTGATTTATGTGCCGCCGCCATTTGCGGCGGATGCGATTTTGGAGACCATCGCGGCGGAAATTCCGCTGGCGATCTGCATCACCGAGGGCATTCCGGTGCTGGATATGATCAAGGTGAAGCGCGCCCTTGATGGCTCGATGACCCGGCTTGTGGGGCCCAATTGCCCCGGCGTCATCACCCCGGATGAATGCAAAATCGGGATTATGCCGGGCCATATTCACCGCAAAGGCCATGTCGGCGTCATCTCCCGTTCGGGCACGCTCACTTATGAGGCGGTGCACCAGACGACGGTTGCCGGGCTCGGGCAGTCGACCTGCGTCGGCATTGGCGGCGACCCGGTGAAGGGTACGGACTTTATTGAGGTGCTGGATATGTTCCTCCATGACGAAGACACCCATTCGATCATCATGATTGGCGAGATCGGCGGCTCTGCGGAGGCCGATGCCGCCAAGTTCCTCAAAGCCCATAAGATCAAAAAACCCACCGTCGGCTTCATCGCCGGCGTCACCGCGCCGCCAGGACGGCGGATGGGCCATGCCGGGGCGCTGGTTTCCGGGGCCGAGGACACCGCCGAGGCGAAAATCGAGGCGATGAAATCCGCCGGCATCGCGGTTTCACCAACGCCGGGCGCCATGGGGCGGACATTGTTAGAAATTCTTAAAAAATAAACCTCTCGATGGTTAATGTTACGCGTTTAGTCATTGAATCGTCCGGGAGTTGGCGTATTTAGAAAAGCCAACGAGCGAACGACGAAAGAGTTGGAACGCGTGATGGCAAAAGATGGAGCGGCGCCGCAAGACAGCAGGAGCGCCCCCGAACAATCGGTATTATCCGGGCCCAACATCCAATATCTGGAGGCGCTTTATGCGCGCTTCGCTAAGGATCCGGCCTCGCTAAGCCCCGAATGGCGGGAGTTTTTCGAGCGTGAAGGCGACCGCCCGAACGGGAGCCAGAAAACTGACGGTCCAAGCTGGGCCCGCAGAGACTGGCCGCCGACCCCGAATGGCGAATTAACGGCGGCGATGGACGGCAATTGGGGTGATGCGGAACAAATCCTGAAGACCAAGATTGAGGTGCGCGCGCCCGCGGCGTCAACGCAAGAAGATGTGCGTCAGGCGACCAAGGATTCGCTGCGCGCGCTGATGCTGATTCGCGCCTATCGCATCCGCGGCCATCTGATCGCCGATCTCGACCCGCTTGGCCTGCAGGAAAAGAAAATCCACCCGGAGCTGGACCCGGCGACGCTGGGCTTTACCGAGGCCGACATGGACCGGCCGATCTTCATCGACCATGTGCTCGGTCTCGAGACGGCGCCCTTGCGTCAGATCATGGCGATTTTGAAGCGGACTTATTGCGGGACCTTCGCCGTTGAGTTCATGCACATCACCAATCCGGATCAAAAGGCGTGGATACAACATCGCATTGAAGGCCCGGACAAGGATATTTCCTTCACGCCCCAGGGCAAAAAGGCGATTTTGAACAAGCTGATTGAGGCTGAAGGTTTTGAGAATTTCCTCAACGCCAAATATACCGGCACCAAGCGCTTTGGCCTGGACGGCGCGGAAGCGCTGGCGCCGGCGCTGGAACAGATCATCAAACGCGGCGGCGCGCTCGGCGTGAAAGAGATTATTATCGGCATGCCGCATCGCGGCCGGTTAAATCTTCTGGCTGCGGTGATGGGCAAACCCTACCACCATATATTCCACGAATTTCAGGGCGGATCGGTGACGCCGGACGATATAGGCGGATCGGGGGACGTTAAATATCACCTCGGCGCCTCGTCAGACCGTGAGTTTGACGGCAACCGTGTGCACCTGTCGTTGACTGCCAACCCTTCGCATCTCGAAGCGGTGAACCCGGTGGTGCTCGGCAAGGCGCGCTCCAAACAGGACCGCATCGAGGCGCCTGATCTCGATGCGCCGCGCACCCATGTGTTGCCGCTCTTGCTGCATGGCGACGCGGCTTTTGCCGGCCAGGGCATTGTCGCGGAATGTTTCGGATTTTCCGGGCTGCGTGGCTACAGTACCGGCGGCACCATCCACTTTATCGTCAACAATCAAATCGGCTTTACCACCAGCCCGCAATTTTCCAGGTCCTCGCCCTACCCGTCCGACGTTGCGAAGATGGTCGAGGCGCCGATTTTCCACGCCAATGGCGACGATCCTGAAGCGGTGGTTTACGCCGCTAAAATCGCCGCCGAGTTCCGTCAGAAATTTGGCGCCGACGCGGTTATCGACATGTTCTGCTATCGCCGCTTTGGCCACAATGAGGGCGATGAGCCGAGCTTTACGCAGCCGCGTATGTATAAAAAAATCCGAGGGCTGGCGACCACCAGAGAAATCTACGCCGGGCGGCTTGAAGAACAAGGCGTCATCGCCAAAGGCGACGGCGAAGTTCAGCGCGAGAAGTTCCGCAAGTTTTTGGGTGAGGAATTTGACGCCGCCGAAGCGTTTAAACCCAACAAGGCTGACTGGCTTGATGGCCAGTGGTCGGGGTTTGTCCAGCCGATGGACGATGACCGGCGCGGCGATACGGCTGTGTCGATGGATAATCTCAACACCATTGGCGGCGCGCTGACACGCTATCCGGAAAATTTCAAAATCCACAAAACCCTGGCGCGCATTATCGATCACAAGCGCAAAGCGCTCGAGAAAGGCGCCGGCATCGACTGGGCGACCGCCGAGGCGTTGGCTTTTGGCTCGCTCTTGCAGGATGGTTTTGGCGTCAGGCTGTCAGGGCAGGATTCGCGCCGCGGCACGTTCTCTCAACGCCATGCGGTGTTCATCGATCAGGAAACCGAAACCACCTATACGCCGCTGCGCCATCTCGAAAATTCCAATGCGACGTTCGAGGTTCATGATTCCAACCTGTCGGAATTTGCGGTGATGGGTTTTGAATATGGCTATTCCCTCGCCAATCCAAAATTCCTGGTGCTGTGGGAAGGCCAGTTTGGCGACTTCGTCAACGGCGCCCAGGTTATCATCGATCAGTTTTTGTCTTCCGGCGAACGCAAATGGCTGCGCATGTGCGGCCTCGTTTTGTTATTGCCGCATGGCTATGAAGGCCAGGGCCCGGAACATTCCTCAGCCCGGCTTGAACGGTTTTTGCAGCTCTGCGCGCAAGACAATATGCAAGTCGCCAATTGCACCACGCCGGCCAACTATTTCCACATTCTGCGTCGGCAAATGCGGCGCAATTTCAGGAAGCCGCTGATATTGATGACGCCGAAATCGCTCTTGCGTCATAAAAAATGCGTCTCGACGCTGGATGAGATGGGCCCCGGCTCATCGTTTCATCGGGTGCTGTGGGATGACGCCGAATCCAAGCCCGGCTCAACCGTCAAGCTCGTCTCGGACGCTAAAATCAAGCGCGTTGTTTTGTGCTCAGGCAAGGTTTATTTCGACCTCCTGGACGAACGCGAAAAGCGCGGCGCCGACAATATCTATCTGATGCGCGTTGAGCAGTTTTATCCGTTCCCGGCGCATTCCCTGATAAAAGAATTACAGCGCTTCAAGGACGCCGAAATCGTGTGGTGTCAGGAAGAGCCAAAAAATATGGGTTCATGGTTCTTTATGGAGCCGAACCTGGAATGGACCCTTGATCAGATCGGCGCCAAGCACAAACGCGCCCGCTATGCCGGCCGGCCGGCTTCCGCCTCGCCCGCCACCGGCCTGATGAGCCGGCACAAGAAAGAACTGGACGCCTTTTTGGACGACGCGCTCGCACTATAGCGGCGTCCTTCGCAACGGAGAATATCATGCCGACCGAAATCCGCGTTCCCGCCTTGGGAGAATCTGTCACCGAAGCGACCATTGCCAAATGGTTGAAACATGAAGGCGATGCTGTCGGCGTTGACGAGCCGCTGGTGGAGCTGGAAACCGATAAAGTGTCGGTGGAAGTGCCGGCGCCCCATGCGGGCGTTTTGGCGAGCATCGCGGTGCAGGAAGGCGACACGGTTGAGGTCGATGCGCTTCTCGGCGCCATCGAAGAGGGCGGCGCGACAGCGAAAACGAGCCCTGCCGCAGCGCCTGTAGCAGCGCCAGCCGCTGCATCAACTGGCGGCGAGGAAATTGAAGTGCGCGTGCCGGCGTCCGGCGAATCGGTGACCGAGGCGGATATTGGCGAATGGCTGAAAAAAGAAGGCGATGCGGTTACCGCTGATGAGCCGATTGTTAGTCTGGAGACGGACAAAGCTGCGATGGATGTGCCGGCGCCGGTCACCGGCGTGCTGGTAAAAATCGCCGCGCAAGAAGGCGACACTGTGGAAGTCGGCGCGCTGCTCGCGGTTATTCAAAAAGGCGCCGCGGCAAAAACCAATGGCGCAGCGCCGGCCCCGGCAAAAGCTGCAAGCGCGCCCACACCGGCGCCGACAACCAGCCAGGCGGCAGCGCTATCGCCGGCGCCGCGCCGCGTCGTCGCCGAGCGCGGGCTCGACCCCGCAGCGATCGCCGGCACCGGCAAGGACGGGCGCGTCACCAAAGGCGATGCGCTCACCGCCAAAGCAAAAACACCTGCGGCGCCCCGCGCGCCGCGCGATCTTGGTCCGCGCGAGGAGCGGGTGAAGATGTCGCGCTTGCGTCAGACCATCGCCAGGCGCCTGAAAGAAGCGCAAGACACCGCCGCCATGCTGACGACATTTAATGATGTCGATATGAGCGCGGTAATTGAGCTTCGAAAACAGTACAAAGACCTTTTTGAGAAAAAGCACGGCATCAAACTCGGTTTCATGTCGCTGTTTGTAAAGGCCTGCGTTCACGCGCTCAAAGAAGTGCCGGACGTCAATGCGGAAATTGACGGAACCGACATCATCTACAGAAATCACTATGATATCGGCGTCGCCGTTGGCTCGGACCGCGGTCTTGTGGTGCCGGTTGTTCGCGATGCGGATATGATGTCGCTGGCGGAGATTGAACTGGCGATCACCGATTTCGGCAGGCGCGCGCGCGCCGGTGATTTGAAACTGGAAGAGATGCAAGGCGGCACGTTCACCATTTCCAATGGCGGCATTTATGGCTCGCTCCTGTCGACGCCAATTTTGAACACGCCGCAATCAGGCATTCTCGGCATGCACCGCATCGAACAGCGCCCGGTGGCGCGCGATGGCGAAGTTGCCGATGATGTATCTGGCGATGTCCTACGATCACCGCGTCGTCGACGGCAAAGGCGCCGTCACCTTCCTAGTGCGCGTCAAAGAAAACCTCGAAGACCCGCAACGCTTGCTTCTCGACCTTTAAGGAAATCCTCTGATGTCTGAACCCTATGACGTCGTCATTATCGGCGCCGGGCCCGGCGGTTATAACGCCGCGATCCGCGCCGGACAGCTCGGCCTTAAGGTCGCGATGATAGAAAAGCGCGATAACAAAAAGCTTGGCGGGACGTGCCTCAATGTCGGCTGCATTCCATCTAAGGCGCTGTTGCACGCTTCGGAGCTTTATGAGGCGGCGGGCAGCAACTTCGAAAGCCTCGGCATAAAAATCAGCGGCTTGTCGCTTGATCTCGATCAGCTGCTCAAACAAAAAGATGACGCCGTCGACGGGTTGACCAAGGGCGTTGCCTATCTGATGAAGAAAAACAAAGTCGAGACGTTTTTCGGCGCCGGGGAAATTATTGCGCCCGGCAAGGTTCGCGTAAGCGGCGAGACGTCGGCAGAACTTGAAACCAAAAACATCATCATCGCCACTGGCTCGGAAGTGACGCCGCTGCCGGGCGTCGATATTGACGAGGTGCAAATCGTCTCCTCCACTGGCGCGCTCGAATTTTCCTCCGTCCCCAAACATCTGGTGGTGATCGGCGGCGGGGTTATCGGCCTTGAGCTTGGCTCGGTCTGGCGCCGGCTTGGCGCCGAGGTGACGGTGGTGGAATATCTCGACCGCATCCTGCCGACTATGGACGGCGAGGTTTCAAAACAGTTTCAGCGGATTTTGAAAAAGCAGGGCGTGGCCTTCAAGCTGTCATCGAAAGTAACGGGCGCGCAAACGCTGAAAACCAAAGTTAAACTGACAATAGAGCCTGCCGCTGGCGGCGATGCTGAACAAATCGATGCTGATGCGGTGCTGGTCGCCATCGGCCGGCGGCCCTTTACCGAAGGGTTGGGGCTTGAAAATGTCGGCGTCAAACTGGACAAGCGCGGCGTCATCATCACCGATCATTTCCGCACCAATATTGACGGCGTCTGGGCGATCGGCGATGCGATAGACGGGCCGATGCTGGCGCATAAGGCGGAAGATGACGGGGTGGCTTGTGTTGAGCTGATGGCCGGCAAGGCCGGGCATGTCAATTATGAGACTGTGCCAAGCGTCGTTTACACCTATCCGGAAATTGCCTCGGTTGGCAAAACCGAAGAAGAGCTGAAAGCGGCGGGCGTAAAATATAAAGTCGGCAAGTTTCCTTTCGCGGCCAACAGCCGCGCAAAAACCAATCATGAGACGGATGGTTTTGTAAAAGTGCTGGCCGATGCCGTCAGCGATAGGGTTCTCGGCTGTCATATTATCGGCCGCGAGGCTGGCGAACTCATCGCCGAGGTTGTCAGCGTGATGGAATTTGGCGGCGCCTCGGAAGACATCGCGCGCACCTGCCACGCCCACCCGACACGGTCAGAAGCCATCCGCCAGGCGGCAATGGGCGTTGAAGGCTGGACCATGCAGGCGTAATTGCGGCTTTCGTCTTTCCGGCAAACAAAAAGAAAACCAAAGGCGCCTAACGCCCGCAGGCCCAGTCGGGTTTGTCGGCGGTAACTCAGCAGGCAGACTTTAACGGCCTTGTTATCGGTTGATATCCGCAACATAATGCGCCGCGCCCTTTTTTGGTCACGATGGCGAGCGATTTCGGACACATGTCGGCGTGAGGATGGTTGCGATGGGGCGGCAAGGGGTTGTCCAATTCAACATTGAGGAGAGAGATATGGGAGAGGCTGCGGCTCTGCCACGAAATATTTGCATCAGTTTGTTGGCGCTTGCGTTTACGGCCGGTCTGGCGCCGGCAAACGCTCAATCGCGCGCCAAGATTTATGATCTGCCGTTGTTCGCCAATGATTTAAAACCGGGCGAGCGATATTTTACCCGCGACCACGCCGTTACCACCACGCAAAAATATGGCTACGACATCACAGGCCGACGCGTTTCCGGCGACAGCTGGACCTCGCTGAAGAGGGGGATTACCAGTTCCAAGCATTGGGACGATCCGAAAAATTCCAATTACCTCGTATACGGAAAACCATTTTACGCCATGAAGGCGGGAACGATTATCGCCTGTTGGCGCAAGGCGCCGCAAAACCCGCGGCCAAGACTGCCCGGGGAAGACACTGACGTGCCGACAGCGCAAAAAGGCTGGTACCATCAAAATCTGAAAGACGGTTTGATGTCCGGCGGCGGCAATCATCTGTGGATACTCCATGATGACGGCACGCGCGCGCTCTATGCTCATGCGCAGACCAATGCAATTCCGGCGTCACTTTGCCCAAAGACGAAAACCAAATTTGATTCCGTGCCGGATAAATCTGCGGGGAATCTGGACGAAAACGGGATGTATCCCGAAATCGCCCTTTTGCCGGCGCAACGCAAACGCGTTAAGGCAGGCCAGTTTCTGGGCCGTATCGGCCATAGCGGATCGTCGACCGGCCCGCATATTCATATCCATACGGAACGAAAAAATCAGAGCGGATCATGGGTTGCTGACCTGATGCGGTTTCGCCGCGGCATGTCGACGCCGTGGAATGGCGCCGCCGCTGATATCGACGACTGGACGAGCTTTTCCCGCAAGCGCATCACCAAAGGCGATGTCCTGTTCTGGCCGCCAACGCGTCTCGGCCGCGAATATGCGCGCCATAAAGCCGGAACAAGCAGCTTTGGGCGTGTGTTCAAGCATTTGGCCGATAGCGGCTTTCGACCAAAGCTCATTGACGGCTATAGTGTTGGCGGCAGAGTGTTTTTGAACCATATCTGGGAGCCGTCAACAGGCGCATGGCGCGCCTATTCGCGCCAAACGCAAGCTACCTATCAGGCCAATCTGAATAAGGCGAAGGCCGACGGTTATGAGCCGGTCTTTATCGATAGCTATTTGCAAAATGGCCAGGTTCGCTATGCGACGATTTATCAAAAGAACAAGCCCGGCCAATATCGGCTGCGGTCAAATCGTACGCAACAACAACATCAGGCGATTTTCAATCAGGCCAAAGCCGATGGCTTTAAGCCGGTTTCGGTGTCGATTGTCAGCGTCAATGGCCAACGCCGTTACACTGCGCTCTATCGCACCAACTCCATTGGGTCGTGGTCGCTTAAATCTTCAGTGCGCGAGGCTGACTATCAGGGCGTCGTGAACACGCAAAAAGCGGCCGGGCGTTTGCCGATCTATCTGAACGGCTACATGCACAATGGAACGCCTTATTACTCGGTGATCTTCTCGTCGAAATACGCCGGCAAGACGCGGGCCCGCCACAAGCTGTCTTCGGCTGGCTATCAAACGCAAATCGAAAAAGCCTGGAGCGATGGGTTTGTGACGCAAAGCGTCACCGCGTTTGACGGCGCCAGTTCACAGCATCGTTATGGGGCGGTCTGGGTGAAACCTTAGCGCCCCGCAAAAAAGGCCCGGCCAAGCGTTGATGCTGTCCGGGCCGATGGGACGAAACGAGAACCCGCGCGCGTGCCTGTAAAATAGGCGCCCCGCGGGTTCTTTATATTCAGCCGCCGCCGGAAGAGCGCCGCTAACGGCTGGATTTTTGGTGCGTATTTAGCTTAGAGTGCGCGCCAATTCGTGTCCGGGAGGGGTGCGAGACAAAGATATAGCGGCGGCGGCCTTGTTGGCCTTACGTCCAAAGGGAGTTTTTATGAGCGAAGCTACTGCAGCGCCCACGGCTGTTCCGGGTGGCGACAAAACCATTTTTGGCCATCCGCGCGGGCTTTACATTCTGTTTTTCACCGAGATGTGGGAGCGCTTTTCCTATTATGGCATGCGCGGGCTGCTGATGCTTTATCTGACGCAGCACTTCCTGTTTTCCGATGAACGCTCGGCGGTGATGTATGGCGCCTATACGGCGCTGGTCTATGTGATGACCATTATCGGCGGCTCGCTTGCAGATAAGTATCTTGGCCAACGCAAGGCGGTGACCTATGGCGCCATCTTGCTGGTGATGGGGCACGGGCTGATGGCGTTTGAGGGCGGCGGTTCGAAAGAATGGCTGACCTTTGAGGGCCAGGACTATCAGATTACGCTTGATGGCCGCGGCGGTGATGCGCCGCAGGTTCTGGTTTCCGATAGCGGGCGCTCGCTGATCAGTTTCAGCGAAGGCGCGACAGAAATGATTATTGCCGACCCTGCCGCGGTTGGCTTGCCGGCAACGATTGCCACGGACGCCTATACGACGCGGGTCGAAAAGGAAGAATTATTCGTCAACATTCTCTATCTGGCGCTGGCGTTAATCATCGCCGGCGTTGGTTTTCTGAAAGCGAATATCTCCACCATCGTTGGCGCGCTTTATGGGCTTGGCGACACAAGACGCGATTCCGGATTCACGATTTTCTATATGGGAATTAATCTCGGCTCGTTAATCTCGTCTCTAACGGTCGGCATCATTGGCATTAAATACGGCTGGAACTGGGGCTTTGGTCTTGCCGGCGTTGGCATGCTTGCGGGCTTGTTGACGTTCCTGGCGTTCCAACCCTGGCTTGAAGGCCGCGCCGATCCGCCAAGCATGGAAAAACTCAAAGAAAAAGTTCTCGGACCGATTAACGTTGAGTGGGCGTGTTACCTCACTGGCGTTGGCATTATCATCTTCGCGATGCTCACCGTCATGAACTCGCATCTGATCCCGGAATGGTTTGTTGGCATGTTGGGTATTGCCGTGTTTTTGTTTCTGGTTGGTTACGCGTTCACCAAACTGGCGGGCCAAGAACGCGACCGGATGTTGGCGGCGATATATTTTATCCTCGCGCAAATTCCGTTCTGGGCATTGTTCGAACAGGCCGGCTCGTCGCTGACTTTGTTTACGGCGAGGCTTGTTGATCGAACGATGTTTGGCGTTTCTGTGCCGACCCCGGTTTTTCAGTTTCTAAACGCCGGGTTTATCGTCATGTTTGCCCCGATCTTTGCGTGGATGTGGATAGCTATGGCCAAACGCAAGATTGAGCCCTCTGCGCCGGTGAAATTCGCCTTTGGCGTTTTCCTTGCGGGGCTTGGGTTCTTGTCGCTGGTCGGCGGCATCGTCGCTTCCGGCACGGGGCTTATCGCGGTTTATTTCATCTTCCTGATCTACTGGATCCACACCATGGGCGAGTTGATGTTGTCGCCGGTGGGGCTGTCGCAAGTCACGAAACTGGCCCCGGCGCGTGCGGTCGGCATGAGCATGGGCGCGTGGTTTTTATATTCGGGCCTGTCGAATTACCTCGCTGGCGTCATCGCCCGCGGGACCGGTGCTGAAACCATCGGCGGTCAGCTTACGGATGTTGTGGCGGCGAAAGCGACTTATGTGACCGTTTATACCAACGTCGCCTATGTGGCGATGGCGGTTGGCGTGGTGATGCTGCTGATATCGCCGATCATCAAAAAGCTGATGCATCTTGATACGCTGAAAGGCGATCCGTCGCATGCTTTGGCTGGCGAGGCCCAACTCGGACAGCCGGGCGCCGGCGGCATTCATCCGCCAGAAAAAGGCGGCGCTTAAAGCCTCATAAAAACGATCTAACAGCGCCCGGCGGTTCGTTCGCCGGGCGTTTTGTTATAGAGTGGCCATTGTTGGGGAAACGCTGGAAGCAGGAACCGATGCCAAACCGTCTGACAAAAATTGTGACCCGCGGCGGTGACAAGGGCGAGACGTCGCTTGGGGATGGAACCCGGCTCGCCAAAGACCATCCGCGCATTGCGCTGCTCGGCGATGTCGATGAGCTTAATAGCTGGATCGGCGTAGTGCTTGCTCATCTGTCCGACGGTGCGGTGGCGAAAACCCTCATCAGCGTTCAGCACGACCTTTTCGATCTCGGCGGGGCGCTGTCGCTCCCGGGCGCGGCGTTATTATCGGCGGCGCATGTTGAGCGTATCGACGCCGCAGCTGCTGCGCTCAATGAAGGCTTGGCGCCGCTGAAAGAATTCATCCTGCCAGGCGGCGCGCCGATTCTGGCCTGGCTGCATGTGGCGCGCACGGTTTGCCGCCGCGCTGAGCGGGCCCTGGCGGGGCTTGCGCGCGAACAACCAGAGGTCGCGCAGGCGCTCAGATACCTCAACCGCCTGTCCGATTACCTGTTCATTGCTACGCGATTTGAGGCCAGGCGCCTGGGCGTGGCGGAAACATTATGGACCAAACAGCACAGCATTTCGGGCGCTGACGCGGCGGGCGAGGCGGAATAATCTGCCCCGCGACCTCTATTATCGCCCTAAAACCGCCGTTCCACGATTACAAGATGCGCCAAGCTGGCAATAATACAGAGTGTGGAAAAGGCTACAAAATGGATGATGTATCTGAAGGAGGCCGTAGCGATGCGTTGTTGCAACACGGTTAACGACATACTATCATTTCGGGATAATTTCGATGTTTACGTCTGTATTCAAGGGGAAAAACCCGGTAGGACGTATCGAAGGTTTATGTAGTCGGGCCGTGGCTTTGCCAGGCGAATTTTGGTCCACCTGAGGAGGGGAATATGAAATTAAGGACAACGTTACTAGCCGCTGCCGCATCGTTGGCGATAGCGCCGGCTGCAAGCGCAGAAGGCCTTTACGGAGCCATCGGCGCCGGCCTTAGCTATATGGGTTATGAGAACGATATCAGCAATGATGCGCCGGGCGGGTCCGGGCCTTTTGCCTTTGATAGTTCTTCAGATTACGACAAAGGAATCGGGATTTACGCAGCGGTTGGATATGGGTGGGACAACGGTTTCCGCACTGAATTTGAGTTTTCCTTTCGTGAAAGCGACCTTGACCAGATTGATCCTACGCTCGGCTTTAGCGGTTTCCCTTCCGGCTCTATTTCTGGCAGCACCAAGACCTACGGGTTCATGGCGAATGTTCTTTATGACTTTAATGGGGTCAGCGATGTCTTGACGCCGTATGTCGGCATCGGCGTCGGGGCGGCAAATATTGACAATACCATCACTGGCTCTGTCGCAGCGGGCGGCGCGCCGACACCGGCGCTGTCTATCGCTTATGGGGATTCCAGGACCGTATTAGCCGGCCAAGCTATTGCCGGCGCCGCCATCGGTCTGGCGGACGGTTTAACACTTGATATTTCCTACCGTTATTTTAGGCCAATTAAACAGACGTTCATGGGCACGCTGAATGGTGCGCCGGCTGGGTTAAAGGTGGGAACGACCTCGCACAACATCTTCGCCGGTCTGCGCTGGAATTTTGGAACGGACTCTACTCCGGCTGTTCAGTACAAAGATTGCTGGGATGGCTCGAGTGTGCCTATGACGGCCGAGTGTCCGCCGCAATTGCTTGAAGAACAGTCTGCTGACCTCGATCCTGTCGGGTTCACGGTCTATTTTGACTATGACAAGGCGAACCTTACGCCGCAGGCTTCCACATTGATTGCGGAAGCTGCCGGGCGCGCGCTTGAAAATGACATCGACGGCGTGGTCGTATCGGGCAACACCGATACGTCCGGCTCTTCGGCCTATAATCAGGCTCTTTCCGAGCGTCGCGCCAAGGCAGTTCATGATGCGCTGATTGCGAACGGCGTTCCTGCGGATCGGATCCGCAGCGAGGCGTATGGCGAGTCCAATCCGGCCAAAGCCACGCCAGACGGCGTGCGTGAGCCGCTCAATCGTCGTTCGGAAGTGACTATTTCTTTCGAATAATCTGACGAAGACGCAATATATTAAACCGGCGCAGCAAGCTGCGCCGGTTTTTTTATGCTGGCGATATCTGAAATGCGTCCGCTTCGTCCCGGCGTTTATTATTCCGCGTAAAGCTTTAAAAACGCCGTAACGCCGCCGGTCACCTGCTTGGTGATGGCCGCGTCTAGGTCTTTTGGCGCCGCGCCCAGGAGCGCCCAGGTGTGGAGCGGCTCGGTTATCAGCGCACCCAACTGCCAGATGGCGGCCTCGGGATCATCGATTTTTAAAACCCCCTTCACGCCCAGGCGAGCGAGAATGGGCAAATATTGTTTAACCATCCATTGCGGTCCATGGGCGAGATAGGACTGGCCTATCGCTGGCGTGCGGTCGGCTTCAAAAGCCGCGATGCGGCGCAGTGACAAAGCTTCCGGGTCTAATATGCCTTTGACGAATTCAAGGCTCAGCTGCAGTAACAACTCGCCTGGCGGCAGGCTGGATTCAATCTCATCGACATTGACGGGCAGGACTTTTCTGCAGGTGTCTTCAATTGCCGCGCCGAAAAGTTCTTCCTTGGAGCGAAAGCGATTATAGACCGTGCGTTTGGAAACGGCCGCTTCAAGCGCAATCTGGTCCATGCTTGCAGCGTCAAATCCGCGTGCCAGAAAGGTCTTGCGCGCCGCCTTGACGATGGCGTCGGTCTTTTGATCGACCGGCATATCCGCATGTATCGCTTGGACTGTCATATTTAACCGCGCCCGCCCCTGCTGTTCGCGTTTGTCTTAAAGCCGATCATACGCAGTTTGCCGGCGGATGAACATACGCCCGCCTGCATTTGCCAGCCGGCAACGTTTACGCCCTGTTAACCATCCGCGCCGAAGCATGGCCCATGGCCAAAAAACGCGCCCGAAGGGCAAAACCTAAAGCCGGCAAAAGGCGGCCCGCGGCCAGCCGACAGGGATATTTCCGCCTGGTGAGCGATGGCGGCGTGTTTTGCGTGACCATCCTGATCGGTGTTGCGCTGGTTTTTGCCTATATCGCCCGCGACCTCCCGGATACGGATGTGCTGTGGCGCTCCGCTGGAGGGCCGAAAATCACGCTGCTGGATTCAGGCGGCGCGCCGCTCCGCGTTCATGGCGCCAGCGCAGGTGCGCCGGTGCGGCTAGTGGATCTGCCTGATTATGTCCCACACGCCATTCTCGCCGTCGAGGACAGAAATTTCTACCACCATTTCGGCGTCAATCCGGTCTCCGTGGGCCGTGCGTTGTTCGTGAATATACGCAAAGGCGGGGTGGTCCAGGGCGGCTCGACCATAACCCAGCAGCTCGCCAAGAACATTTTTCTCACCAATGAGCGAACGCTTAAGAGAAAAGCCCAGGAGTTCATTCTCGCGCTATGGCTGGAGCAAAAATTCACCAAGCAAGAAATTCTCACGCTGTATCTCAACCGGGTTTATTTTGGCGCCGGCGCCTATGGGATTGATGCGGCAAGCTATCGATATTTTGCAAAGCCCGCGCGCTTTTTGTCGCTTGGCGAGGCGGCGGTTCTGGCGGGGCTTTTAAAAGCCCCGTCGCGGTTTGCGCCAACCCATAATCCGGATGACGCAGGCCGTCGCGGCCGCCTGGTGATTGATCAGATGGTTACGGCCGGTTTTCTGACCCAGGCTGAGGCGAGCGATGTGGTTTCAAGGCCGATAGTGGTCAAGGCGTCGCGGTTGTCGTCGGCGCCGTATTTTATTGATTATATTATGAGCCGTGTGCGCGCGCGCGCCGGGAGTATCGACGCCGATCTCGTGGTGCGGACAACTTTTGACCGGCGTATGCAGGAGGCTGCGGAAATCGGCATGATTGTCGGCATTGCCAGCGCTGACGATGACCTTAGCGCGGCCCAGAGCGCAGCGGTCATTCTCGACGATGCGGGCGCTGTCCGGGCGATGATTGGCGGGCGCGATTATCGCGAAAGCCAGTTTAACCGTGCGGTTCAGGCCAAGCGCCAGCCGGGATCGGCGTTCAAGCCATTCGTTTTTCTCGCCGCTATCGAGGCCGGGGTGACGGCTGACGATATTGTTCTCGATGCGCCGCTGAAAATCGGGAAATGGGCGCCTGATAATTATAACAGTAAATTCTACGGTGAGGTAACCGTGCGCGAGGCCATGGTCCGTTCACTGAATTCAGCGACCATTCGTTTGCAGGAAACAGTTGGGCGCGGGAATGTGCGGCGGACGGCGCGTGCTATGGGCTGGGCGGGTAAGCTAAACCCGGGACCGGCCTTGGCGCTGGGCGTCGATGCGGTGTCGCCATTGCAGCTCGCGAGCGCTTATGCGCCCTTCGCCAATGGCGGCTATCGCGTTGAGCCCCATGCGATTGTCAGTATCGAGACCGTTGACGGCGATACCGTCTATCGCCGCGAGGGGTCTTATGTCGGCCAGGCCGCGCCGCGCGACGCCATTGCGGCGACAAACGCAATGTTGGAGAGCGTCGTGGAATGGGGCACCGGCCGCGCCGCGCAGACGCCGGGCTATCGGGCGGCCGGCAAGACCGGCACCTCGCAAGAAAGCCGCGATGCCTGGTTTGCAGGCCATGCGGGCGGTCTGGTCGGTGTGATATGGGTCGGCCGCGACGACAACGCGCCGATGCCGGGCGTCACCGGCGGGCGCGCGCCGGCGGTGATTTGGCGAGAGATTATGGTCCGCGCCCTGCCGCCGGTCTATGTCGCGCCGATGGTCCCGATATTTGATGACCCGATTGCCGAAGTTTTGAAAACCCGCGGATAACACAAGTGCGTTACGCGGCTTGAACGCCATGGGAGAAAAGCGCGGCGCCATGGGCGTTGAACCAGTTCTCCGCCGCCCGCGAGTCAACGCCTAATGTTGCGACCCGGCGCCAAAAGGCTGGCGAATGGTTCATATGTTCCAGGTGAACACATTCATGCGCGGCGACATAGCTGAGAATATCGTCCGGCGCCATAATCAGCCGCCATGAAAAGGACAGCGTTGCATCAGACGAACACGAGCCCCAGCGCGAGCGCGTGTCGCGAATGCGCAGCGCCCGATATTTTTTGCCAAGCTGTGCGCAATAATGCCCGACCCGTTCGGTCAGTGCTTTCCTCGCCTCGCGCTTCATCCAGTCGACCAGTCGGCGATTGAGATGGGCGCCGTCTCCGCCGACCCGGATGACGGGCAGAAATTCATTATCGATGCGCACCGGCGCGCGCGGCCCGCCATCGCGGATAATCGTGTGCAGCGTTCCCCGAAATGGGATGCGCATGCCCTCGGCAAAGGCCCGAGCGCGCAACTTTTCATCGAGCTGGCCGGCGATCCATTCGCTGCGCTCATGGGCGAAGGCGATCGCCTCCGGCAAACTGCGTTTAGTCGGCGCCGTCACCAGAATTTCCCCAGCCACCGGGTCTACCTTTAAAATCAACCGCTTGGCGCGCCGGTTCACGCGCGCGATCAGCGGCACCGGGCGCTCGCCAATGTTGATTTCGGTTCGTGTAATGTGATTTATCGGCATCAATAAAACTCTGGAACTGATATTCATCTTGGTTGGTTTTGTAAAAAGATCAAATTGCTTTTCGAAAATATGCAAAGAATAATTTTCAACCCATGACAATTGCAAAAATTGCGACCCATTAGACTATGACCGATACCGCGCCTGATAAGAACAAATCTACAAAAGCGCCGCCAGCAACGCCTGTGCCCGCCACGCCGATGCCCGTTACGCCTATGATGGTGCAGTATCACGCCATCCGCGAAACTGTCGGTGATGCATTGCTGTTTTATCGCATGGGCGATTTCTACGAATTGTTCTTTGACGACGCGATCACCGCCGCGGCGGTTCTTGATATCACGTTGACAAAACGCGGCCAGCATAATGGCGAGGGGATTGCCATGTGCGGCGTGCCGTTTCACGCCTTTGAGCCCTATCTCGCCAAGCTCATCCGGGCCGGTTTTAAAGTCGCAATTTGCGAGCAGATGGAAAGCCCGGCGGAGGCAAAAAAGCGCGGGCCAAAATCGGTGGTGCGCCGCGAAGTGGTGCGCACCGTGACGCCGGGAACCATCCTTGAAGAAACGCTGCTCGATGCGCGCGCCAATAATTTCCTTTGCGCAGTTTCGATTTTGCGCGGCGGCGAAGATGCGGCGATTGCCTGGGTTGATGTCTCGACCGGCGAGCTGTCGGTGCGCGGCACAAACAAGGACGCCATCGCCTCAGACATCGCCGTCATCGCGCCGAAGGAATTAATTGCTCCGGATGGAGAGCAAGATGATTGGGCGGCGCTCATCGCTTCGGTTTGTCCTGCCGACCGGCTGACGCTTCTGCCCTCCCAGCAATTTGATTCCACCGCCGGCCAGCGCCGGTTGCTGGACGTGTTTGGCGTCGCCTCGCTCGATGGGTTCGGAGATTTTGACCGCGCCGAATGTGCGGCGCTGGGCGCGCTGCTTGGCTATGTAGAGCTGACGCAAGCCGGCAGAATGCCGGCTTTGAGTGCGCCAAAACGCGCCGCCGCAACTGAGACTATGGCGATTGACGCCGCGACCCGGGGTTCGCTGGAACTCACACAGGCGCAGGCCGGCGGGCGCAAAGGCTCGCTTTTATGGGCGGTGGACCGCACGGTCACCGGCGCCGGCGCGCGGCTGTTGGCGGCGCGCATGTCAGCGCCGCTGACCGACCCGGTGAAGATTAACCAGCGCTTCGATGCGGTTGGGTTTTTTGAGCGCGCGCCGGAGTTGCGGCTTTCGGTGCGCGATAGTCTCAAACAAACGCCGGATATTGCCCGCTCGCTGTCGCGGCTGTCGCTGGAGCGCGGCGGCCCGCGTGATTTGGCCGCCATTCGCGATGCATTAATCAGCGCCCGGACCATTGCTGAAATCATTACCGGCGCGCCACATCTCGATACGCCGCCGCCATCGGTTGAGGCGAACCTTGTCGCCATCGAGGCCCGTGAAGGCGAAGGTTTTTCGACGCTGATTGCAACCTTGCGCGCGGCGATTGGCGCCGATGCGCCGATGCTGGCGCGCGATGGCGGGTTTATCGCCAAAGGCTTCGATCCCGGTCTCGATTCGGTTCTCGTGCTGCGCGATGAAGCGCGCCGGGTGATCGCCGGTCTGGAAGCGAAGTATCGCCAGCAGACCGGCGTTAAGCCGCTCAAAATTCGCCACAACAATGTGCTTGGCTATTTCGTTGAAACCCCGCCGTCCCATGGCGACAAGCTCGCCTCTGCGCCGCATGATGAAACGTTCGTTCACCGCCAGACGCTGGCCAGCGCGGTGCGGTTCACCACTGGCGAGCTGGCGGACCTCGACGCCAAAATCTCCCGCGCGAAAGATGAAGCGCTGGCGCGCGAGCTGGAACTGTTCACTGAGCTAACGCGCGCGGTTCTGGAGCGCCGCGATGCGCTGGCGGCGGTTGGCGCCGGGCTTGCGGAAATTGACGTCAGCGCGGCGCTCGCCGAGCTTGCCGCCGATGACGCCTATGTCCGCCCGCTGGTTGACGACGGCAACGCATTTGATTTGAAAGCTGCCCGCCATCCGGTGGTCGAGCGGGCGTTGCGCGCCGCCGGCGAGGCGGCGTTTGTCGCTAATGATTGTCGCCTCAGCGCCGATGGCGCAGCCCAGCTATGGCTGATTACCGGGCCGAACATGGCCGGTAAATCAACCTTCCTGCGCCAGAACGCGCTGATCGCCATTCTTGCGCAAGCGGGCTCTTTCGTGCCCGCCGCATCGGCCCATATCGGCGTTGTCGACCGGGTGTTTTCGCGCGTTGGCGCGGCTGACGATATCGCCAAGGGGCGCTCGACCTTCATGGTTGAAATGGTCGAGACGGCGGCGATCCTCAATCAGGCGACGGCGCGTTCGCTGGTGGTGCTTGACGAGATTGGCCGCGGCACCTCGACCTTTGACGGGCTTTCCATCGCCTGGGCGGCGGTTGAACATCTCCATGACGCAATCCGTTGCCGTGGGCTGTTCGCAACCCACTATCATGAGCTGACCGCGCTATCGGACCCGCTGGAGCGTCTCGTTAATATGTCGATGAAAGTGCGCGAGTGGAAAGGCGATGTGGTGTTTCTCCATGAGGTGGCGCCGGGCGCAGCGGACCGGTCATACGGGATTGCCGTCGCCAAACTCGCCGGCCTGCCGCGCAGTGTGGTGGAGCGCGCCCAAGGCGTTTTGGCGGCGCTTGAAAAACAACGCCGCGCCGGCGGGCATGTGGATGAATTGCCGCTGTTTGCCGCCGCCGCGCCGGTGCAAGAAAGTCAGCCTGAGGGCGACCCGCTTGTTGAGGCGCTGGCGGAGGTCAACCCCGATGCGGTGAGCCCACAAGAGGCGCTGAATATTTTATACCGGCTGAAAGCGATAAAGCCGCCGACTTGAGCGCTGAGGCGCATATAGCCGATTGATGTGAGCTTCGATTCTAAACAGGTGCGACTGCGCCCCGGCGCTAATGCGCCGCGCCCGCACAGGCCCTCGCGTAGCGAGGATTAGCCGCGAGCGAAAACAAACCATAGCGAAATCAATGCTCAATTGATTTTGCTATAGTTGAATTCCCACCCGGCGCAGGCGACAATCACTTGCCGCAGCTTCAACGCCGGGTTTTACGTGACATCGCAATCACCATCGAAGACCAAAGCCGCGCTGCTAGATGCTGCCGCCTTTGCTGATGCCCTGAAATCTGCGGTGGACGCTGAGCGCGCCGGCCAGCGCCATGGCGCGGTCGGCAAACTGCTGCGCGAGAGAATGCCTGTGCTGCGCGCTGATGGGCTTGGCCATTCAGACCACGGCGACAAGGTTGCAGCCCGCATCGCCCGCTCGATGGACGCCATCATCAAGGCGCTCTACAAGCTCTCGCCTGCCGGCGATGCCATCGCGCTTTGCGCCATTGGCGGCTATGGCCGGCGCGAGCTGGCGCCGTTTTCTGATATCGACCTTTTGTTTCTGCATCGCCCGACGCAAAAGTCTGGCGATGATGCGGCCTTGCGCGCCGTCACCGATTTCATGCTCTACGCTTTGTGGGATAGCGGGCTGAAAATCGGCCATGGCGTCCACACGCCCAAAACTGCGATTGATTTTGCCAAACAGGATATGATTGCGCGCACCGCCTATCTCGATACGCGGCTCTTATGCGGGTCAAAAAAACTGTTTAATGATTTTCACAGCAGTTATGACCGTTTGCGCTGGGGCACAAAAAGCCAATTTGTCGCCGCCAAACTTAAAGAACAGGACGAGCGCCACGCCGCCGCCGGTGAGACCCGGTATCTGGTTGAGCCGGACATCAAAGAAGGCAAAGGCGCCCTGCGCGACGTGCAGACAATCCGTTGGCTCTATAAATATGTCTATGGCGGCGCCATCGGCGAGCACAAAGCCATCGATAAAATTATGGACGCGTCAGAACGGCGCGCGCTCCAGAAGGCGGAGCGGTTTTTGTGGTCGGTGCGGGTTCAGCTGCATGATTTGCGCGGCCGCGCCGATGAGCGGCTGACATTTGACGTTCAGCCGGAAATTGCCGCCAGGCTGAACTATGCGGACCGCAAAAATATCAGCGCCGCCGAACGGCTGATGAAGCATTATTTCCTGAACACGGTGGAGGTCGGCCGGCTGACGCGTATTTTATTCGCCAAGCTGGAAGAAGAACGCGCCAAGCGCCGCCCGCGTCTGCCGGCGTTGCTGCCAAAGGAATTGCAATCAGACGAAGCGCCCGGCAAACCCAATCTGCGCATTCGCGGCGGACGGCTTGATTTTGCGAGCGCGGCGCGGGCGCGCAAAACCCCGCGCGATTTCTTTCGTCTGTTCAGGGCGTTTTCGAAAAAGCCGAAAATCGATTTTCATCCCGATGCGCTAGCGGTCATTGCCGAACAGACGCCGAAGGTGACGTCAGACGTGCGTAAAGATGCGAGCGTTGCAGCCTTGTTTGAAGGCATTTTGACAAAATCGTCCGACACCGTGCGGGTGTTGCGGGTGATGACCGAAACCGGCCTGCTTGGGAAATATATCCCGGCCTATGGCTCGATTGTCGGGCGCATCGATTACGGACTTTACCGGCGGTTCACTCTGGACGAACATGTGTTGCGCAGTATCGCCGTGTTAGCGCGCATCCGCCGCGGGCAGTTGAAAGACGACCACCCGATTGCAACGAAAATCATTAAAAATGCAGAGACGCCGCTGCTGTATTTTCTGGCGATGTTGCTGCGCGAATCCATCTGGACACTGAGCGATAAATCTGCGCTTCAATGTGAAAAGCTGGTGCAGCGGATCGCCCGGCGCCTCGGGCTTAGCGCTGAGGATGCTGTGCTTGTCGGCTGGGGGGCGGCCAATCACCTTTTGATGGTGCGCACCGCCGAACGGCGCGACCTCACCGAGGCGCGGGCGATAGAAAATTTCGCCAAATCTGTCGGCAGTCGCGCCCGGCTTGACCTGATGCTGGTTCTGTCGGTTTGTCATTTACGCATTGTCGGCTGGCAGTCCTGGGACGAGGTGATCCGCGGCCAGCTTACCGAACTATATGAGGCGAGCGCGGCCTGGTTTGACGGCGGCGATGCGGCGCTGCGCGACCGCCTTGAGGCGCGCGCGGCGGCGGCGCGCGCGCAAACAAAAGCGCAGCTTGCAGGCTGGAGTGAGGCGGAGAAAGAAGACTTCCTCAGCCGACTGACGGACACGATGTTTCGCTCCATCGACCCCGACATCATTGTGCGCTTTGCCCATCTTGCGCAGGCTGCGCAAACCGACCGCGCCGATGCAGCCGTCACGGTGACGCCGCGCGACGGCGATATTGAGGCGATTATATATGCAGATGACCGTCCCGGCCTGCTCGCCGATATTGCCGGCGCGGTCGCCGCAAGCGGGCTTAGCGTGCGCATCGTGCAGGCCTTGACGACGGCGGACGGCAAAGCGCTTGATATTTTCGCGCTGCAATCGCCGGATGGCGCCCCGCTTGAGGATTTAAACCTTACGCGCCGGCTCCATAGCGCGTTGTTGTTGGCGGCGCGCAAGGCGCCCGCCAAACCGCCGAGCCTGCGGCGTCGGCTTGGCGACCGGCGCTCGATATTTTCAGTAGCGCCAGCGGTGCGCATTGAAATTGACGCCTCGCGAGATGCAACCGTCGTGGAGACCGAGGGGCTCGACCGGCCCGGCCTTTTGTTTGAACTTGCCGCCGCGCTGGCCGAGATGGATGTCTCAATCGTCTCGGCGCATATCGCCACCTATGGCGAGCGCGCGGTTGACGCGTTTTATCTATGCGACCGCAAAAGGCGCAAAATCACCGACGCCGCTGCGCTCAAGAAGATTGAGAAAAAGCTCCTCAGCGTTCTTTCTTCTGGTTCCGGCCAATAAACCCCTCTATCCCGACACATCATGACCTCAATATGGAATTAGCCTGGCGGCATCGATGAGCGGCAATTTATTCAAGTCCCTGGCGACAGTAAGCGGCATGACCATGGCCAGCCGGGTGCTTGGGTTCGTGCGCCAGATTTTAATCACTGGCGTCATCGGCGCCGGTGGCAATCCGGTTGCTGATGCGTTCTGGGCGGCGTTCCGTCTGCCGAATATGTTTCGCCGGCTGTTTGCGGAAGGCGCCTTTCATGCAGCGTTCATCCCGCTGTTTCAGGGCAAGCTGGTGGGCGAGGGCAAAGCCGAAGCCAAGGCGTTCGCCGAGGAAGTCCTTACCGCGCTGGTGTTTATTTTAACGCTGCTTACCGCACTGGTTGAACTTGCAGCGCCACTGTTTGTCTATCTCATCGCGGCGGGGTTTAAAGCCGAGCCTGAAAAGTTTGCGCTAGCGACACTTTATACACGGATTATGTTTCCCTATCTGATGATGATGTCGCTGGTCGGCTTGATGAGCGGGATTTTAAACTCGCTCAATCGATTTGCCGCCGCGGCCGGCGCGCCCCTGGCGCTCAATATTTGCCTCATCGCGGCGATTTTACTTTACGCCAAGGCCGATACGGAAATCACCGGTCAGGCGGCGGCCTGGGGCGTATTTGCCGGCGGGCTGGTGCAGGTGGCGATCGTTGTCTACGGCGCGGCGCGTCAGGGCTATTTCCTGAAGCTGCGCATGCCGCGCCTGACGCCGGGCGTCAAACGGCTTTTTGTTCTCGGCGCCCCCGGTTTCATCAGCGCCGGCGCGGTGCAGATCAACCTCATCATCGGCACCAATATCGCCAGCCGTGAGCCCGGCGCGGTGTCGTGGCTGATGAATGCCGACCAGCTCTACCAGTTGCCGCTTGCGGTTGTCGGCATTGCGCTCGCTATCGTGTTGTTGCCGATGTTGTCGCGGCGCGTGAAGGAAGGCGATGAGGTTGGCGCCGCGCGCGCGATTGATCGCTCGCTGGAAATTTCCGCGTTGTTATGTTTTCCGGCGGCGGCGGCCTTTGTGGTGATGGGCGCGCCGATTTGCGACGCGCTGTTTCGCGGTCTTGCGGGCGACGCGTTGTCGGTTTTCGGGGTTAATGGTTCGGCTTTTACCGCCCATGATGCGTTGATGACGGGCGCGGCGCTGGCGATATTCGGCTGGGGACTGCCCGCTTTTGTGTGGCAGAAAATTTTCCTGCCGGCATTTTTCGCCAGGCAAGACACCAGAACGCCGATGAATTTTGCGATTATCGCCATCGCCATCAACACGGTTCTGGCGCTGGCGCTGTTTCCGCGCTTCGGCTTTTTAAGCGTCGCCTTCGCCACCGTATTTGCCGCCTGGGTGCAGGTTTTGCTGCTCGCCATTTCGCTTCACCGGCGCCGCCAGTTTCAACCCGGCGGACGGCTGGGTGCGCGGCTGGGGCGCATCGTCTTGGCGACGCTCGGGCTGGCGGTGTTTTTGAACTTTGCTCTCGGCTATAGTGAAGCCATCGCCGGCTATCTGTTCAACCGGGAATGGGTGGCGATTATTGCCATTTCAGGCGCCGGCATGGGCGTTTATGGTTTATTGGCGCTGGTTCTTGGCGCCGTGCGGCCTTCCGACTACAAGACGAATTCTGACGCGTGAAATAGAAAGACCTAGAATAATGAGCGGCTATCAGGGGCCTATGCGGGTGCTATCGGGCATTCAGCCATCCGGCGGGATGCATCTTGGCAATTATCTCGGCGCCATCCGGAAATTTGTCGATTTGCAAAATGAATATGATTGCCATTTCTGCGTCGTCGATATGCACGCGATTACCGTCTGGCAGGACCCGGCAAAGCTGCGTGCACAGACTTTTCACATCGCGGCGTCATACCTTGCGGCCGGCGTTGACCCCAAGGTTGCGGCGATTTTTCACCAATCGGCGGTGCGCGCGCATGCGGAACTGGCGTGGATATTTAACTGCGTCGCACGGCTCGGCTGGCTCGATAGGATGACCCAGTTCAAGGACAAAGCCGGCAAAGACAAAGAACGCGCATCCGTCGGGCTTTACACCTATCCGGTGCTTCAGGCGGCGGACATTCTGGTTTACAAGGCGACCCATGTGCCGGTGGGAGAAGACCAAAAACAACATCTTGAACTATCGCGCGATATTGCTGCAAAGTTTAACCATGATTTCAAGGCGGAAGATTTCTTCCCGCTGCCGGAGCCTTTAATCAAAGGCCCGGGCGCGCGCATCATGTCGTTGCGCGACGGCACGGCGAAAATGTCGAAATCAGATGCGTCGCAAAACGCCTGCATTTTTCTGAGCGACGATAAGGACACAATCGCCCGGAAAATCAAAAAGGCGAAAACCGACGCCGAACCCCTGCCGGACACAATAGAAGGCCTGGCCGACCGGCCGGAAGCAGCCAATCTTGTTGGCATTTATGCAGCGCTCTCCGGCCAATCGGACGCGGAGGTTTTGGCGTCCTTTGGCGGCAAGGGCTTTGGCGTGTTCAAGCCTGCGCTGGCTGACTTGGTGGTTGAGAAGATTGCGCCCATCGGCGATGAGCTGCGCCGGCTTGAGGCCGATCCGGGCTTCCTCCAGCAAGTGCTGAGCGACGGCGCGGAACGCGCCGCGGCAACCGCCGACCCGATTGTCAAACAAGTCAAGGAAATCGTCGGATTTGTCGTTTAGCGCTGCGCACCCGTCTGGCGCTCGGTCTTTATAGTAAAGTGTTGGTTAATTTTTAATGCCTGACAGCCAAGTTCGGGCCCATCGGGCAGCTCTTTTGAGCGCCAATCCGCGAGGGCGAAGAGGTGAGCGACGTTACAGATATTGAACGTAGGCCGGCGCGTAATATTGTGCGCCCCGACAGCCCGCTGATCTCTATTGTCGCGCCTTGCTATAATGAGGCGGACGCCATCGCGCCTTTTGTCACCGCAATGATGGACATCATTAAGGGCGGCGGCGCGCGTTACGAATTGGTGTTTGTCGATGACGGCAGTACTGATGACACGCGTGCACAGCTTTCGGCGCTCGCGGACCGCCATTCGGAAATCCGCGTCATCGCCTTCGCAATTTCGGCAAGGAAGCAGCGCTCACCGCCGGGCTTGATTACGCCGAGGGCGATGCGGTGGTGGTGATGGATGTCGATTTGCAGGACCCGCCGGAACTGATTGCAGGTTTTATCGAAAAATGGCGCGAAGGCTATGACGTCGTTTATGCTACGCGCGAAGATCGCGGCGCCGATACATTCGCCAAACGGTTTACGGCGGGCGGGTTCTACCGTCTGTTTAACAAGATATCGGCGGTGAAAATTCCCGAGAACACCGGCGACTACCGGTTGATGGACCGCCGCGTGGTGGAAACCATCAAGACATTGCCTGAGCGGTCGCGCTTTATGAAGGGATTGTTTGCCTGGGTCGGGTTCAAATCCGTAGGCGTTGCTTATGCGCGCCCGGCGCGCGCCGCCGGTGAGACTAAATTTAATTTCTGGCGGTTATGGAACTTTGCGATTGACGGCTTTGCGAGCTTCTCGACCGCGCCGTTGCGGGTTTGGAGTTATATCGGCGGCGTTATCGCCTTGCTCTCGGTTCTCTACGCTTCTGTGATCATAATAAGAACGCTTGTCACCGGCAATGATGTGCCCGGCTATGCATCACTGCTAACATTTATTCTTTTCTTCGGCAGTGTGCAGATGATATCTGTCGGCATATTGGGCGAATATATTGCGCGCCTGTTTGTCGAGGTGAAAGGGCGGCCAATCTATATCGTCGACGAGGTCTATGCCGGCGCCGGCGAGGACGCCAAACCGCCCGCAAAAGCGGCGGCCGAATAGGCGCCGGCCGCCTGACGGTTCCCTGAGTTTAAAATATTTTCATTAAAAACAATGGATTGCTAGTATTTATCGTGCTGCATGAGGGAGAGTGTTTGAACATGGCGCTTCAAGCGACCGACCGGTCGCCGGCCGGTTAGGCCGCCCCGTCGGAGGCGCTTCTTCGCGCCGCGAGACAAAAGATCGCGCAGCGGAACCTATTTGAACCGCTTTGCCACAAGCGGCGACTTATGGTCTGAACGCTTAATTTTGCCGAAAGGCTGCGGGCCATGCGCCGGGATGCGGAACGCATATTCGATGAATATCTGGCGGCGGCGGCGCGCGCTGGCGACCGGGCGGCGTTTGGCCGGCTGGCGCAGCGATGGCAATCGAGACTGCTCGCCCATGCGTTTCGGCTCACCGGTGACGGCGAGATGGCGCGCGATGTGGTGCAGGACGCCTGGCGCGATATTGTCAGAGCGTTGCCGCGCCTGAAAGACGCGGCGGTGTTTCCGGCCTGGGCCTATCGCATCGTTACACGCCGCGCCGCCGACACAATTCGCCGCACCCAGCGCGACCGCCGTACGGTCGCCGCCTATGCGGTCGAGCCTAAGAATAATGAAGTCGCAACCGGCGCCATGGAAGCGGCCGCTGATGGCGGCGCACTCAATAAAGTGATGGCGGCGCTGCCGCCGGGCCAACGCGCGGCGGTGGCTCTTCATTACAAGGAAGGTTTTAGCGTTGCGGAAATCGCCGTCGCGCTGGAGGTTCCGGCGGGCACCGTCAAGACCCGTCTGATGCATGCGCGGCGCAAGATGCGCGACGCGCTGGAAGGAGGAAAATCCAATGAACGATCTTGATCGAGAAATTCAACAAGCCCTTGATGCAGAAGAGCGCGAGTTGTTCGAGCAACTCGGCGAGCAGGGACTTTTTACTCTATTTTTTAGCGTTTATCGCGGAAAGCAGGGTTGGATCGCGATAGGCGCGACATTCGTCATGCTGGTTATGCTCGTCGGCGCGGTCTATACGGGCTGGAACTTCCTGTATTCGCCAACTGGCCTTGAGGCCGCTCATTGGGGCGCGGTCACCTGGCTCTTGATGACTATGGTCGGATTCATGAAAATTTGGTTCTGGATGCGCATGGAGTCCAATCGGATGTTGCGCGAGTTCAAACGCATCGAATTACAGATTGCCCGCTTGCAGACGAAATAGGCTGTTGACCAAAGAGATTGTCGGCGCCGGTAATTTTGCGTAGCCTCTCCGGGAGAGTTGGAGAGGGTGCGATATGAGAGTTTTGGCGAGCCTTGCGGCGCTGTTGCTGGCGGCGTGTTCCGGCGAACAGGCGCCGGCGCCGGCAGTTGAGCCGGAGCAGGCGGTCGAAGCCGCATCGCCTGAACAGACGGTGCGCTTTGCGACCTACAACACCTATTTGAACCGCCCGGCGGAGGGCGTGTTGCAAACAGATTTGCAAACGCCGGATAATGCACAGGCAAGAAAAGTTGCGGAAATTATTCAGCGCATGGCGCCGGATGTTCTGGTGCTCAATGAGTTTGACTATGACGAGGCTGGCGCGGCTCTGCGCTCGTTTCAGAAGAACTACCTAGAAGTCAGCCAGAACGGCGCCGCGCCCGCGATCTACCCATACGTCTTCGTTGCACCATCCAATACAGGGCTGGCCTCCGGTCACGATCTTAACCGCGACGGGGTTGTCACAACTGAGCCGGGCTCGCGCGCTTATGGCGGCGACGCGTTCGGTTATGGTGAATTCCCCGGCCAATACGCCATGGCGATGCTGTCGAAATATCCGATAGACGAGGCGGCGGTGCGCACCTTTCAGACATTCCTGTGGAAAGACATGCCCGGCGCGCTCTTGCCGGACGACCCGGCGACGCCAGAACCCGCAGACTGGTACAGCGCCGAGGCGCTGGAAGATTTTCGCCTGTCGTCGAAAAACTATTGGGACGTTCCGGTGATCATCGGCGCGTCCCGCGTCCATGTCCTCGCCAGCCATCCGACGCCGCCGGGATTTGATGGCGAAGAAGACCGCAACGGAAAGCGCAATTTCGATGAAAACCGTTTCTGGGCGGACTATATTACGGACGGCAAGGGCGGATACATATATGATGACATGGGCGTTACGGGCGGGCTTGAGGCTGGCGCGCGCTTTGTAATTATGGGCGATCTCAATGCCGATCCCAATGATGGCGGTGCGGTTGAGGGCGCTATCAGCCAGCTGCTAAACGCGCCGGCGGTGGCCCAGGCGCCTGCGCCGATGAGCCATGGCGGGGCCGTGCAGGCAGGCCTTCAGGGCGGCGCCAACCTCACCCATATCGGCGATGCTGCCGAAGACACGGCCGACTTCAATGACGACCCGGAGCGCGGCATTGGCAATCTCAGGCTCGATGTTGTGCTCTATTCAAAGTTTGGCCTGCGCCAGCGCGACGGCGCGTCAGGGATTTTCTGGCCCGGCCCGGAGGATGAATATTACGACCTCATCGGCCCGGGGTTTCCGGTTGAAAGTTCCGACCACCGTCTGGTGTGGCGCGATCTTTTAATCGTTGATGAATAGCGCTGGCGTGCTGTTCACACGCTCTTAAAAAGTCGCGGAAAACAATTCCTGGTCCGGACCAAACCCGGCGCGTTTCATGCCGTCGGAATTCCAGGCGAAGGCGATATCGCCGTCGTCTGAAACCGCTATCACGCCGCCATCGCCGCCAAGCCGGGCGACGTCTTTGATGAGGCCTGCCGTTGCCTGGTGCAAATCGGCGCCCTGGTAGCGCACCCGGCTCGCCACATCCTGGGCGCCGCCGGCGAGGATGAAATATTCGCCAAGCCCGGTGCAGGACGCCGCGACATGTTCGTCAGCCCAACTGCCTGAGCCGATCAGCGGCGTATCGCCGACCCGGCCTTCAAGCTTGCCGAAGACGCCGCCGGTGGAGGTTGCCGCGGCAAGCCCGCCTTGCTCATCGCGGGCGACGGCGCCGACCGTGCCGTGGCCAAGTTCGGCTTGCGTCATTTCTTCCGGCAAGACGCCGACGGGAATCACATAATAAGCGTCCGGGTTATCGACAAAGTCAAAATTCCGTGCACGGCAGAAATTTTCCGCGCCGCGCCCGACCAGCATAACGTGGGGTGTTTCATCCATGATGGCGCGCGCCGCCTCAATCGGGCTGACAAGATGTTTTACCGCCGCGATGGAGCCTGCCTGGCGGTGCAAGACGCCGGGCTTAGCGGTCATGATCGAAGCGTCAAGTTCGGCGTAACCGGCAGCGTTTGGCGCCGCGCCCTTGCCGGCGATGTAGAGCCCCGAGCGTTCCATGTCGCGCACCAGAAGTTCGACCACGTCAACCGCCTCGGCGCCGCCTTGCAACAATTCCTGCCCGCGCACAGCAAGGCCCAGAAGATGCGCCTCGGCTTTTGAATAATCGCGCCCGGCGCGCGCGCCGGCGCCGCCATGGATTGCGAGCGCTGCTTTGGAAGGTTTGGTCATCCCTAAATCCTGGAACTACGCATACTCTACCGCCTATGTGCGCCTAGCCAACGCGCTGCGTAACCCCTAAACAGACGAAACTTTACGAGGAGAGACAAATGACGCGCCTTGCGTTGGTTCGCCACGGCCAGAGCCAGTGGAATCTCGACAACCGGTTTACCGGCTGGGTCGATGTCGACATCACCGAAAAGGGCCGCGAGGAGGCGGAAAAAGCTGGCGCGCTGTTGCGCGCGACCGGCGCGGAATTTGACGCCTGCCATACGTCTGTTCAAAAGCGCGCCATCCGCACGTTGTGGCTCATGCTCGATGAAATGGACCGCATGTGGTTGCCGGTGACACGGTCATGGCGGCTAAATGAGCGCCATTACGGCGCGCTCACGGGCCTCAACAAAAAAGAAACTGCGGAAAAGCATGGCGCCGAACAGGTGAAAATCTGGCGACGCAGCTATTCAACGCCGCCGCCGCCGATGACGCCGGACAATAAGTATAATATGGCCGACGATCCGCGCTATCGCGCGCTCGGCGTAGATGTGCCGGTGGCGGAATCGTTGCAGCTGACGCTGGAGCGGGTGGTGCCCTATTTTGAAACGGAGATTGCGCCGCAGTTGAAAGACGGCAAGTCACTGATCATCGCCGCCCATGGCAATTCATTGCGCGCGCTGGTGAAGCTATTGTTGAACGTTTCCGACGACGACATCGTCCATGTGGAAATCCCAACCGGCAATCCGCTATTGTTTGAATTTGAAAACCGCTCAATCAAACCGGCGACGGTGCGCTACCTCGATGAGGAACGCGCAGCAGCGCTGCCGGCGAACGGTTGACGCGCCGCCCAAGCGCCCTGTCGCTAAAATCCGTCATTCCGGCGAATTTGCTTCGTCTACGAATGTTCAACGCCCTAAAAATCTTCTAAGGCGTCGAATGATCGATGACCGTTGCTGTCGCCAAAGGATAGCAACGCGCATCTTGGGGAAGTAGGGGTTCATAAAATGAAAAAGTTCCTCGCCGTCAGCGCCATAACTATTTTATCGTTTACGGTCGCGCATGCAGATGAACCACAAGCGCCGCCTACTGACTATGTGGATGTGGCCGCGCATATCGCAAAGACGATGCGCGCCAACCATTACAACCCCGCCGAGTTGGAGACGCCGGGCTACAAGCAGGTGGAGGCGGCGGTTGCAGCGTTAGCGCAGACGGCCGGGTCTGATGAAGCTTTCATCGCTGGGTTTCGGGCGATTTGGAGAGACGGCCCGTTCTCACATGTCGAACTTAATCCGGCGAGGGGAACGGCGGACGACGTGGCGGCCTATCTCGATAATTTGCGTATTGGCGGCGGCGGTGCGGTTCTGACATGGCGCGGCGATGTCGCCATCCTTACGGTGAACACCATGATGGGCCTCGACACGATAGAGGAGATTGACGCCGCCTATGCAACGATTGCCGATAAGGGCGCCGATAGCCTTATCATCGATCTGCGAGAAAATGGCGGCGGTGCCTTTGCGGTCCGTCCGCTGGTTGGCCATGTGATAGATCAACCGTTCGACGCGGGCGGTTTCGTATCGCAACGCTGGAATGCAGAAAATCACCATGCGCCGACCGCATCCGATATGAAGGCTGTTGAGCCCTGGGATGGCTGGTCTATCCGGGCGTTCTGGGCCGATGTTCAAGATGCGCCGGTCATAAGAGTGCGCTTTGCGCCGGTTGAACCGATTTTTGAGGGGCCCGTATACGTCCTTACCAGCAAACGCACGGCGAGCGCTGCGGAGCTTGCCGCCGACGCCTTCAAAATTTCAGGGCGCGCAAAGATCATCGGTGAAACGACCGCCGGCCAAATGCTTTCACAGAAGATATTTGATGTGCCAGGCGGGTTTCAATTGAGTCTGCCTATTGCTGATTACTACTCGGCGGAAAACGGGAGGATTGAAGGCGTCGGGGTGGCGCCGGATATCGAAACTGGCGCTGCTATGGATATCGCGCTTAGTCAATGAGCGCGTAATGACCGCCTTCACTCCCAGCTGTGATGCCGCATCCAAATAAGTAATGGTTAATGAGCCCGGAGGTGTGGGGAAGGCAATCGCGCCTTCATCGCATTGTTTTGTCAGGCGTTATCGTGTTTGGGTTTCCATACAGATTATTTACCTTAACCACTTAACATCAATGAGTAGTCAAGAATAGTGGGCGGGCATGGTTGCACTTGCTGAAATAGAAGAATTCGCCGCATTTGAGATATCCAGGGACCGCGATCAGTTCCTCCGTGAGCTGATTCGAGAGCTCTCTGGTACGCTTGAGGAAGTTGTTGGCGCTGAGGATGCGGCTGGTTTTATCAGTGTTGTTGGTGCGCGCATCGGCGATGTGATGAATGATGAATATTGTTCACATGCGCGCGTTAAATCTATGTCTCTTAAGCAGATCGCCGCCTGCTTGATTGATTTGAAGCAGCGTATCCAGGGCGATTTCCAAGTTGAGTCGATTAGCGCTGAACGTATTGTTTTGGTCAATTCGCGTTGCCCATTCGGTGAATATGTCAAAGGCCGCCCCTCTCTGTGCATGATGACGTCAAATGTGTTCGGCCGCATCGCTGCACAAAATACGGGCTATGCGGAAGTGGCGATACCAGAGGCAATCGCCAAGGGGGATACACGTTGCCGAGTTGTTATTTCTTTTACGCCGACAAGCAATGGCGCTGAAAAAGGAGATGCGCGCGAATATTATGCGTGCGCCTAATGTTGCGATGTTTGGCGAGGTTTTTGAACGCGCAAGTGAAGCCTATTTTATAGTAGACGATCAGCTCGATATTTTTTGCGCTAATCGCGCTACTTTGAAACTACTCCGTACGACAATTGATGCGCAATACCCAGAATTTTCCGAACCAGCAAAAATGCGCAGAGCGCTCGCGCAGGCGTCATCTACTGGCGAATGGGTGGTGCTTCGGATTATGCTGGCGGGCGCTGACAAAACCCATGTTTTTGAGGCCCGTCTGCGCCGTCTTCGCGATGAGCCCGGCGCGGCCCGCTATATCGTTTCACTTAGTAAAGATTCTGCCGACAAAGAAGCCTTTAAAGCATTACGGCAGGAGGTCATTCACGCGCACGCACGCAGTGCGGCTATTGAGCTGACAAAAAAACGCCTGTCGAACGTTATCGCCGCCACCGAAGCTGGTTGCTGGGAATGGGATGTGAAGTCCGGAGATATCTGGGTGAACGATCATTGGCGTCAGATGCTTGGCCTCGAACAAGACGAAGACGACACCTATTCAATCCAGCAATGGAGGCGGCTGTGCCATACTGACGATGTCGTCAAAGGATGGGCGCACATTAAGGCGTGTTTACGCGGGCGGATGCAGACGCGCATCCTGGAGGTGCGCGTTCGCCACAAAAAAGGCCACTGGGTGTGGGTCGCCATTAACAGTCGCATCGTTGAGCAACATGCGGACGGCCGCCCTGCTGTGATAGCCGGGACCCAAGTCGATATTACCCAACGCATGGCGCATGAGCGTGCACTGGAAGAAAAAAGCCTTCAGGCCGAGGCGGCCAATATTGCAAAAAGCCAATTCCTAGCGACCATGAGCCACGAATTGCGCACTCCTATGAACGGCGTATTGGGTATGCTGGAGGTGGTATTAAAAACACCGCTCACGGCGCAACAACACGAATATATCGATGTTGCGCGATCATCTGCGCAATCGCTGTTGCGTGTGCTAAACGATGTTCTCGATTTCTCTAAGCTTGAGGCTGGCGCCGTTACTATTGAAAATGTCCCTTATTCTCCCTCCAAGGTTATTGATGACGTAACGGCGCTCCTTCGTCCGAAGGCGGAGGAAAAAGGATTGCAGCTCAAAATTGAAAAAAACTCGAACATTCCTGGAATGCTGGACGGCGATGGCGTGCGGTTGCGGCAAGTGCTGATTAACCTGATCGGGAATGCGATAAAATTTACGGACCGGGGCCATGTCGAGGTCTCTGCCGGGCTGGGCAAAACGCGCAGTTCAGATCAGTTGATGATCACGGTGCGCGATACCGGGATCGGGATTTCTGAGGCGGCGGGCCCAAAGCTGTTCAAACATTTCGCGCAAGCCGATTCCTCGATGAGCCGACGGTTCGGCGGGACCGGGCTCGGTCTGGTTATCAGCAAGCAGATCGTCGAACTCATGGGCGGAGAAATCGGCGTGCGCAGCGAAGAAGGTAAAGGCAGCACATTTTGGTTCACTGTCCCAGCCCAGATTGTGGCAAGTGGTGATGCGGGGGAAGCGGTTTTGAGCGACGAGGAGGCTGCGGCCGAGGGCGCCCCTGTCGCCCGGTCAATGCGCATTCTTGCGGCGGACGATCACCCGGTGAACCAGCAGGTGCTCAAGCTGTTTTTGGCGTCCTTGGGCCACGAGACCGTGATGGTGGAAAACGGACAATTGGCGGTTGAGGCCATGGATTCCCATTCCTTTGACGCCATCATCATGGATATCGAGATGCCGGTTATGGACGGCATCGCCGCAACCAAGGCGATCCGCGCGCGCGCTAGTGTTGATCGGGATATACCCATCATTGCAGTGACCGCACATGCGCTGTCGGGCGACCGGGAGAAATATCTCGACGCCGGCATGAATGATTACGTTAGCAAGCCGTTCAATCAGGAAGAGCTTCAGGCGGCGCTTGCGCGCGTTGTTGAGGGCGGTGCGTATGTGCAGGCGGATGCGGCAATAGAGAGCGACGAAAGCGCGCCAATCAAGATGTCTGCCGGGTAGCGAAGATAACGCGTGCGCGGCCTTCTTCTAGGGCGTGCTATTGGCCTTAAAAACCCAAATCAAGCCTCTTCCACGCGGTCGCCGATTTCGTTGACGCGGGCGACCGCGGCTTCAATGGCGCGGCCGGCGGCGCCGGCGGTGTCCGGGTCGAGGCTGTCGGTTGCCTCTTCAAGGTCGCCGATGCGCGCCTTGGCCTCGAACAATTCGTCGCAAACCGTCAGCGCCGATAACAACATCAACCTGGCGTCGCCGATTTGCCCGAGCTCTTTGGCGAGCTCTGAGACATGGCGGTCAAAATATGCAGCCAGCTCATGCAGGCGCGCTTCCTGGCCGTCATCGCAAGTGATGCGGTAATCGCGACCGTTCAGTTGAATTTCCACCTGGGCCATGGTTTCAGCCTTTTCCGTTTGCCGGGTTGTTGTCGAGCAGCGCTTTTATATCGCTGATCGCCGCGCCGACGCCTTGGGCGGCGGTTTCCGCATGTGTGCGCGCGGTCTGCGCCTGGCGGCGGGCGGCGACGATTGCGTCGCTACTGGCGGCGTGGTCGTCAAACTTGCCGTCGATTTTAGCTTCAAGCGTGTCGAGCGCATTGGCGAGGTCGATAACGGCTTTTTCTATCACAGACATTAGGGCGCCTATTCAGGTTAGGGCGTTGAACAACGCCAATCTGACGGGCGCAGTTGATTCTGTCCAGCGCCGTGGAGGCGCGGGCTGAAGAACGATTTGCGCCCCTTGACCCGTCATCCGCCCCGATGCATGAAGCGGCGAATATATTGTCCCGGTTTTGCCCGGTATCACACCGAAATTTAAAATGAGCTCTTCATTTTAAATTTTGGCAAGGGCGACTGGCCGCCGCGCCTTATGGCGCGAAAGCCTGCGTGGCGCTTGAACGCCCAACGGCCATCCTTTTTGGCCGTTGGAATAAAGGAATTTAGATGTCTGGAACCCCGCCCGCCGGCGTCGATTTTTCGCAGATGGCAAATGCAATTCGGGCGCTTTCCATGGACGCTGTGGAAAAAGCCAAATCCGGCCATCCTGGCATGCCCATGGGCATGGCCGATGTCGCAACGGTTTTGTTCACCCAGTTTTTGAAATTTGACGCGGGCGATCCGTCCTGGCCGGATCGCGACCGCTTCATATTGTCCGCCGGCCACGGCTCGATGTTGATTTATTCGCTCGGCTATCTGCTCGGTTATAAAGGCATGTCGATTGAGGACATTAAAAGTTTCCGCCAGCTTGGCGCGAAGACCGCGGGCCACCCGGAATATGGCCATGCGCCGGCGGTTGAGACGACCACTGGCCCGCTCGGCCAAGGGCTCGGCAATGCGGTCGGCATGGCGCTTGCCGAGGCGCATCTCAATGCGCGGTTCGGCGACGGGTTGGTTGACCATCACACTTATGTGACCGTCGGCGACGGTTGCTTGATGGAAGGCATCAGCCAGGAGGCGATTTCGCTTGCCGGCCATTTAAAGCTCCGCAAGCTGATTGTTCTGTTCGACGATAATGATATTTCGATTGACGGACCGATTTCGCTTTCGGACTCAACCAACCAGCTAGAGCGTTTTGCCGCCTCGCGCTGGGCGACGACACGGGTTGACGGCCATGACCGGGGCGCCATTGCTGCGGCGATTGAAACGGCGCGCGGCTCTGACCGTCCGACGCTGATTGCCTGCAAAACCCAGATTGGCTTTGGGGCGCCAACCAAAAGCGGCAAGGCCGCCGCCCACGGCTCGCCCCTGGGCGCAGATGAAATCGCCGGCGCCCGCAAGGCGCTCGACTGGCCGCATCCGCCGTTTGACATTCCCGAACCAATCTTAAGCGCCTGGCGCGAGGCTGGCGCGCGCGGGCAAGCTGTTCGCAACGCATGGGAAGACCGCTTCAAGGCCGACGCCAATTGCGAGGCTCTGCTTGTGGCGCTGGCGGGCGATTATGCCGGCGTTTTGTCGCCGGCAATTCGCACGCACAAATCCACGCTGGTCGCCGAGCCGAAAAAAGTTGCAACCCGCAAAGCCTCTGAAATGGCGTTGGAGATTGTCAATAGCGTCATTGACGAGACCATTGGCGGCTCGGCCGACCTTACCGGCTCGAACAACACCAAAACCAAAGGCCTCGATATTCTCGATGCGGACAATTACGCCGGCCGTTATATCCATTACGGCATCCGCGAGCATGGCATGGCCGCGGCGATGAACGGTATGGCGCTGCATGGCGGCGTGGTTCCCTATAGCGGCGCGTTTATGGTGTTTTCAGATTATTGCCGCCCCTCCATGCGGCTTGCCGCGCTAATGGGATTGCGCGTCGTATATGTCATGACCCACGATTCCATCGGCCTTGGCGAGGACGGGCCTACACACCAGCCGGTCGAACATATGGCGGCGCTGCGGGCGATCCCTAATCTCAATGTGTTTCGCCCATGCGATGCGGTAGAGACCGCCGAGTGCTGGGAGGTTGCGCTGAAGAATATTGCAACGCCATCGGTCATTGCACTCACCCGCCAGGCGCTGGAGCCGGCGCGCCTTACCGAGGAAGATAAAAACCTTTCCGCCCACGGCGCTTATATCATCGCCGATGATGAAGATTATGACGCAACGATTATCGCCACCGGGTCTGAGGTTGAAATCGCCATGGCGGCGCGGGCGCGGCTTGCGGGCGAGGGCGTCAAAGCGCGCGTCGTCAGCGCGCCGTCGTTTGAGCTATTTGCGATGCAAACGGAGAGCTACCGGCTGGAAGTTCTCGGCGACAAGCCCCGCGTTGGCGTTGAGGCGGCGATCCGCCAGGGCTGGGACCAGTTCCTGCGCCTCAAAGACGGATTTATCGGCATGACCGGCTTTGGCGGCTCGGCCCCGGCGACGGATTTATACAAACATTTCGGCATCACCACGGACGCGGTTGTCGGTGAAGTGAAAAGACTGATTGGTTAGGAGAATTTGATGGCGTTGAAAATTGCAATTAACGGTTTTGGACGGATCGGGCGGCTGGCTTTACGCTCGATTGTTGAGACTGGCCGCAAGGGCGTGGATGTCGTTGCGATCAACGATCTTGGTCCTGTGGATACGAATGCGCATCTTGTGCAGTATGATTCCGTACACGGACGCTTCCCTCATGAGGTGAGAGTCGCCAATGACACCATCGATGTCGGCATGGGCCCGATTAAGGTAATCGCCGAGCGCGACCCGACCCAACTGCCCTGGGGCGAGATGGATGTTGATGTGGTGTTTGAATGCACCGGCATTTTTGCCGCGCGCGACAAAGCGGCGATGCATCTGGAGGCTGGCGCCAAGCGTGTTCTGGTGTCCGCGCCCGCTTCCGGCGCCGACAAGACCATCGTCTTCGGCGTCAATCATGGCGCCTTGACGGCGGACGACGTTGTTGTCTCCAACGCGTCCTGCACCACCAATTGCCTCGCGCCGGTTGCGAAGGTTCTGAACGATACGGTCGGCATCGAGCAGGGCTATATGACCACCATCCACGCCTATACCGGCGACCAGCCGACGCTCGATACGCTGCATAAAGACCTTTATCGCGCCAGGGGCGCGGCGATCAACATGATCCCGACATCAACCGGTGCTGCAAAAGCGGTGGGGATTGTGCTGCCGGAACTCAATGGCAAGCTCGACGGCTCGTCGATCCGCGTGCCGACGGCGAATGTCTCGGTGATCGATTTGGTGTTCACGCCAAAACGCGAAACCACGGTTGAGGAAATCAACAACGCGATGGTTGAGGCGGCAAATGGTTTTCTGCGCGGCGTCATGGCCGTCACCGACAAGCCGCTAGTGTCGTCGGACTTCAATCATGATCCGCATTCATCGACATTTGCCTTGCCGCAAACGCAAGTCATGGACGGCAAGTTGGTGCGCGTCTTGGCCTGGTATGATAATGAATGGGGCTTTTCCACGCGGATGACCGATACGGCGTTGGAAATGGCGAAGCATCTTTAGAGGCTGGCGTGGCTGCATACCGAACGCTTGATGATGTCGATGTCGCTGGCAAAACTGTGCTGGTGCGGGTCGATTTTAATGTACCGATGAAGGATGGTGCGGTGACCGACGCCACCCGCATCGACCGCGCCTTGCCGACCATTCAGGAGCTGTCGAAAAAAGGCGCCAAAACGCTGCTGCTGTCGCATTATGGCCGGCCCAAGGGCAAACCCGATCCGGAACTGACATTGGCGCCGGTGCGCAAAGTTTTGAGCGACAAGCTCGGCGGTCCGGTGGAGTTTGCCGAGGACTGTATTGGTGATGCGGCGCGTAAGGTCGTCAAGCGTCTAATCGACGGCGATGTGGCGTTGTTGGAAAATACCCGGTTTCATCCGGGTGAAGAGCAAAATGATTTTGCATTCGCCAGGCAGCTCGCCGAACTGGGCGACATCTACGTCAATGATGCTTTCTCGGCGGCCCATCGCGCCCATGCCTCGACGGTGGGGATTGCGTATGTGCTGCCGTCTGCGGTCGGGCGGGCGATGGAGCGCGAGCTTGATTATCTGAAAGCCGCGCTCTCCGAACCGGTGCGGCCGATGATGGCGGTGGTCGGCGGCGCAAAAGTCTCAACCAAAATTGAGCTCCTGCTTAATCTGGTCAGCCGCGCTGATATTTTGGCGGTCGGCGGCGCCATGGCCAACACATTTTTATATGCCCAAGGCCAAAGCGTCGGCAAATCATTGTGTGAACCGGACCTTGCGGCGACCGCGCTGGAAATTATTGCGCAAGCCAAGCAATCGGGGTGTGATCTCGTCTTGCCGGTCGATGTGGTGGTCGCCAAGGAATTTGCCGAGGGCGCCGACCGCGAAGTGCGCGCGCCGGACGGAGTTGCTGCTGACGAAATGATCCTCGACCTTGGCCCGGAGACCACCGACCTCATCGCCGAAAAAATCGAGAGTGCGAAAACCCTGGTCTGGAACGGACCGCTCGGCGCGTTTGAAATCAAACCGTTCGACACCGCGACGGTTGAGGCGGCGCGCTTTGCCGCCCGGCGCGTGAAAGAGGCGGGGCTCGTCGCCGTTGCCGGCGGCGGCGACACGGTGGCCGCGCTCGCCGCCGCCGATGTGGTTAAAGACTTCACCTATGTGTCGACCGCGGGCGGCGCATTTCTTGAATGGCTCGAAGGCAAAACATTACCGGGGGTCGCAGCGCTTGAGGCGTCGGCGGCAAAACAAACAGAGGGGGCGTAGAACATGGATTTGACGGCGCTAAATAAAGTAGCAACTAAAATGGTCGCGCCCGGCAAGGGCATTCTCGCGGCGGACGAATCTTCCGGCACCATCAAGAAGCGTTTTGACGCCATTGATACGCAATCGACCGAAGACAGCCGCCGCGACTATCGCGAATTGCTGTTCCGCACCGACGTTGCGATGCGCGAGCATATTTCCGGGGTGATTTTGTTTGATGAGACCATCCGCCAGAAGGCGGCGGACGGCACTGCGCTGGTTAAGCTGATTGAAGACGCCGGCGCCATTCCCGGCATCAAGGTCGATAAGGGCGCCCATCCACTCGCCGGCGCTGAGGGCGAAAAAGTCACCGACGGTCTCGATGGTTTGCGTGACCGCCTCAGTGAATATTACAAGCTCGGCGCACGGTTTGCGAAATGGCGCGCGGTAATCGATATTGCCAGCGACGAAGTTCCGTCCGGATACTGTATATCGGCGAATGTTCATGCGCTGGCGCGCTATGCAGCGCTATGTCAGGAAGCTAACATCGTCCCGATTGTCGAGCCGGAAGTGTTGATGGATGGCGACCATGACATTGACCGCTGCTATGACGTCACCGAGTTCACCTTGAAGTCGCTGTTTGACGAGCTCTATGCGCAGGACGTGGCGCTTGAGGGAACAATCCTCAAACCGAATATGGTGATTTCCGGTAAAAAATGCGCCAAGCGTGCAAGCGTTGATGAAGTTGCAGAGATGACGGTCCGGGTGTTGCGGGCCAGTGTCCCGGCGGCGCTGCCGGGTATTGTGTTTCTGTCCGGCGGTCAGTCCGACATTGAAGCCACCGCGCATCTCAATGCGATGAATGCGGGGTATAAAGACAAAATGCCGTGGGCGGTGTCGTTTTCCTATGGCCGCGCTTTGCAGGCCGCGCCGCTGAAAGCATGGGGCGGCAAGGCGCAAAACGTCGCCGCCGCGCAAGCCGCGTTTGCGCACCGTGCTAAGATGAACAGCCTCGCGCAGCTTGGCCACTGGTCCGAAGGGATTGAAAACGCGGGTTAGCTAGGGCGAGGCTTCACACCGCCTGACAAGATTTCACCTCACTCTAAGGGGCAACCCCCTCCGTCAGCTTCGCTGACACCTCCCCCGTTATCACGGGGGAGGAATTAGGTTGTTCTTGAGGTAAGACCTTTCTTCCCCCGTTTACGGGGGAAGTGGCCGCGAAGCGGTCGATGGGGGTTCTTGTCCCAAGAGATAATCATGACACGCCAAGTCTGGTCAGTGTGGATACAGCCGAAACAGCCAGCGCCACCCCCGCGAAATTCCCCCCTCAGAAGAATTTCATCAGCAGGCCTTGTAATTTCCCCGTCCAGCGGCGACATTACGCGAAGTAAACTACTCAGTGTAATGCTATCCGGTAACACGAGGAAGCGAGCCCGCTATGTCCGACCCGACCGCGCCTGTAGAAGAAGTTCCGGCCGATAAGATCGAGTGGATTGCGGGATTTCCCACCCCGCCGACGCCGCCCATCCGGCCGCTTCATGCGCTGGTTTCGGTGTGGCGTCTGGTGCGCAACAAGGAAGACACGCGCCAGGTGTTTGAGATTGTGCAGGCGCTGTCCGGCGGCGCCGCCAAACGATTATTCGCCCGATTTGTCGCCACGCCATACGGCCGGCGCGTCATAACCCAGCCGGTGCGGCTTGAAAATATTCTAAGCGACCACGAAACGCTGCGCGCGCTTCCCGAAGGCAGCCTTGGCCGCGTCTATCTCGACTTTATGGAAGGTGAAAACCTGACATCGGAAGGGCTGATTGATGCGGCCGGAGAGGCCGGCATAGATTTTCGCGGCGAGACGCAATTTGAAGACTATCGCCGCCTCTTCCTGCATCTCGATGTCTCCCATGACCTCTGGCATGTGCTGTCCGGTTATGGCCGTGACGCTTTGGGCGAGCTTTGCAACCTCATCTTCAGCCGCGCCCATACCCGCACGCGCGGCTTCGGCTTCATCGTGTTCATTGGCGCCCTGGCGCAAAAGCTCGAACAGCCATCGGCGCCAGTGTTAAAGGCGTTGGCTGAGGCGCGCCGCAATGTGCGCGGGGTGGCGTGGGTGCCCGAATTTGACGTTGAGGAAATGCTGCCATTGCCGCTTTCCGAAGTGCGCCGGCGGATGAATATCACCGAGCCGGTGTTTTATAATGCGATCCCGGATGAAGTGAAAGACAGCCTGCTGAAGCCGAAAGTCAAACAGACCCAGAGTGAGCGCGAAAGCCTGCACAATCCGGAGCCGGCGCTGTAGTCGCCGCCCGGAAGGGTTTGCGTCCTCGCATTTCATTGCTCGCTGGATTATAGATCGCGCCCATGAGCGAGGCCTGCCAACTTTACCTTATCACCCCGCCGCAAATTGCCGATCTTGCGCGCTTTGCAGACCGGCTGACCGCAGCGCTGGATGCGGGCGCCATTGCTTGCATTCAGTTGCGCCTGAAAGACAAAGACGGCGGCGCGCCAGCCGATGACGATGTGCTGGCGGCGGCCGATGCGCTGTTGCCGGTGGCGCGTGAATTCGATGCAGCGTTCCTGATTAATGACCGGCCCGACCTAGCGCTCAAAGCCGGCGCCGACGGCGTTCATATCGGCCAGTCCGATGCGCCTTTTGGAGACGCGCGCGCGCTGCTTGGCGACGACGCGGTGATCGGCGTCACCTGTCATAATTCGAAACATCAAGGCCTCGTCGCCGGTGAGGCGGGCGCCGATTATGTCGCCTTTGGCGCGTTCTTTCCGACAACGACAAAAGTCGCGGCGGTGATTGCAGATCAGGATATTCTGCAATGGTGGGCGTTCGCCACCACCACGCCGAGTGTTGCCATAGGCGGCATCACGCCGCAAAATTGCGCCCCGCTGGTGGCCGCCGGGGCAGATTTTCTCGCCGTGTCGTCGGCGGTGTGGGACGCGGATGATGGCCCCGCCGCCGCGGTGAAGGCCTTTCATGCGGCCATCGCAGCGGCTTAACCATATCGGGTAACCCAATCGGAACGATCCTTGCACCACTCTAATCGCCGTTATCCGAAACGGCGGTGAGATAGGGATGCAAGCGATGAAACTCAACTGGATCGTTATTATCGGCGGCGTCATTATGATTGCGGCGACCTTTACGGTTGCGTTTTTGGAAGGCGCAAATGCGGCAGCCGAAACGGCCGCCAGAACCACAGTCGCCTCGCAACACACCGACACATAAGCTAGCGCGGTTCGTCGAAACGGCGTAACAATGCTCACGCATGCAACGCCCACTTACATATTCATTTCTAGCCCTGTTTGCGCTCACCTCCTTTGCCTGGGCGGCGGAGGATAATGTTGCGGCGGTGCGCGCCGCGTTTCAGCATCTGAAGGCGGAAGAGTTTGCGCAATCGCGCCAGATTGCTGCGCCGTTGGCGGAAGCTGGCGACGCCGATGCGCAGCACCTGCTCGGATACATCTATGAAAACGGGCTCGGCGTGCCGCGCGATATGGCGCGGGCGCTGGCCTATTACAGCAAGGCCGCCAATCAGGGCCAGGCGGATTCGCAATATGCGCTTGGCGATCTCGCCTTCACTGGCGACGGCGTCAAACGCAACCTTGAACGCGCCGCCGGCTGGTACAAGCTCGCCGCCGCGCGCAGCCATGCCGGCGCCAAAGCGCAGCTCGGCGTAATGCATGCGCAGGGCCTCTATTTTCCAAAAGACATCAACAAAGCGATTGGCTATTTTGAACAAGCAGCAGAAGCGGGCGACGCCGACGCGCAATATAATCTTGGCGCCATCTATCTAACCGGTGAGGGCAAGCCGCAGGACTATGCAAAGGCGGCGGGCTTGTTTGAACAGGCCGCGCTGCAAGGCCATGCGCTGTCGCAGTTCAACCTGGCGCTGCTTTATGATTCAGAATTGCTCGGCGCACCGGTTCCTGAAAAAACCGCCCGCTGGATGCGCGCGGCGGCGGACCAAGCCATGCCGGACGCGATGGTGGCGATGGGGCTCCTCACCCATGAGGGCCGCGCCGGCCCCGGCGAGGAGCTTGCCGCAGACTGGTTTGAGCGCGCCGCCAAGGCCGGCAATGCGCAGGGCCAGTTCCTTTATGCGGTGGCGCTCAGCGAAGGCGATGGCCGGGCGAAAGATGTGTCCGGGGCGCTGGTCTGGGTGGAGCGGGCATTGGCGAATGAAGCGCTGAGCGATGATATCGCGCCCGGCGCCCGGGCGCTGCAACAGCGATTGAAAGCCCAGCCGTCAAACTAAAAAGCCTGATGGTCCGCTAAAGTTTCCGTTTCGTTCTCGTGCGAACACGCCCTATGCTGGGGCGATGAACCAGGTGATTCGCATTTTTGGGATTGATCCCGGCTCGGCGGCGACCGGCTGGGGGGTGATCGACTGCGCCGGCCCGCGGCTGACTTATGCGGCGTCGGGCGTCATCCGGCCCAAGCGCGGGGCGGCCCATGCGCAAAAGCTCGCACATATTTTTACCGCCTTGCAGGTGTTGATTGAAGAGCACGCGCCCGACGAGGCGGCGGTTGAGGAGACTTTCGTGAACGCCAGCCCGCGCGATGCGCTGGTGCTGGGCCAGGCGCGCGGCGTGGCGCTGCTGGCGCCGGCGCTTGGCGGTTTGGCGGTGGCGGAATATGCCGCCAATTCGGTGAAAAAATCGGTGGTCGGGCGCGGCCATGCAGACAAGCGACAGGTGATGGCGATGGTGAAGGTGTTGTTGCCCACGTGCGGCGAACTTGCCGCTGATGAGGCGGACGCGCTGGCGGTTGCGATTTGTCATGCGCATCATGCCCCACTGCAAAAAATAAGCGTGAGAAGGCTGGAGGCGGCGTCATGATCGGCAGGCTCAAAGGAACCGTTATCGCGGTTGGCGAGGACACCGTGCTGATAGACGTCATGGGCGTCGGCTATGAGGCTTACGCCGCATCGCGCACGCTGCAACGTCTGGCGGTTGGCGAGGCTGCGACGCTCTCTATAGAGACGATTGTGCGCGAGGATATGATCCGGCTTTATGGCTTTGAAAGCGAAGCCGAGCGGCAGTGTTTTCGCCTGTTGCAAACCGTGCAGGGCGTCGGCGCCAAACATGCGCTGAACATGCTGCAGATTTTGCGCCCGGACGAGCTTTATGATGCTGTGGCGGCGCAGGATGTGACGGCGCTTTCGCGCGCCCACGGCGTCGGCAAGAAAATCGCCCAGCGCATCGCGACCGAGCTGCAATCGAAAGTCGGCGCGCTTGCTAAAGCAGGCGGACAGGGCTTTGCCGCCGCGGCGCGGGCGAAAGTCGGCGCCAATGCGCCCGCCGATGCAGCGCTGGCGGCGAAAACCGACGCGGTCTCGGCGCTCGCCAATCTCGGCTATGAAGGGCTGGACGCCCGCCGCGCCGTCGCCCTGGCCGCGGAAGGCATCGACAGCCCCGGCGTTGAGACGTTGATTAAAGCGGCGCTGAAGCAGTTGGCGGCGTGAGGGCTGCTGCCTGATGATCGGTAAGTATTAAAGGAAACCTGAGTAATCAATGGAAGGGAATTACAATGGAAAACTCAAACGAAAAGATTGGACGACGGATTTTCATTACAGGCGCTACGCTAGGTCTCGGGCTAACCGTCGCAAGCGCGGGGGATGCAAATGCAAAACCATGTGCTGGCTCTCGGTTTGAAATATATCCATCCGGCCGCAAATGGCGATGGCGCCTTTTTGCTGCAAACGGAGAGCAAATTGCAGAACATAGCCAGCCCTACGATAGTTATCAGGCATGTGAAAACGGAATTAGCGCTGTCAAACGAGCGCACAATGCGCCGGTACGCAATATCGATAGTTGTTAGCTTCGCCGTAAAGTGAATTAATTGAGTGAGAAATGTCTGAACCCGCATTCAACGATGACCGCCTGATCGAACCGGAGCGCAAGCCCGAGGACGCTGACGCGGCGTTGCGCCCTAAGCGGCTGGACGATTTTGTCGGCCAGCCGGGGGCGAAGGATAATCTGCGGATATTTGTTGAGGCGGCGAAAACCCGCGGTGAGGCGCTCGATCATGTCCTCTTTCACGGGCCTCCGGGGCTCGGCAAGACGACGCTGGCGCAGATTGTCGCCAATGAGCTTGGCGTCAATTTCCGCTCAACCTCCGGGCCGGTGATCACCAAGCCGGGCGATCTCGCGGCCCTCCTCACCAACTTGGAAGCGGGCGATGTTTTGTTCATTGACGAAATCCATCGCCTCACCCCGGTGGTGGAGGAGGTGCTGTATCCAGCGATGGAAGATTACGCGCTTGATTTAATGATTGGCGAGGGCCCGTCGGCGCGCTCGGTGAAGATAGATCTGCCGCGCTTCACGCTCATCGGTGCGACAACGCGTTCGGGGCTGTTGGCCAAGCCGCTGCTCGACCGGTTCGGCATTCCGCTGCGGCTAGAATTTTATTCCCATGAGGATTTGTGCGCGATTGTCCGCCGCGGCGCCGATAAGCTCAATGTTGATATGCGCGCTGACGGCGCCATGGAAATTGCCCGCCGCGCACGCGGCACGCCCCGCGTCGCCGGCCGGTTGTTGCGCCGGGTGCGCGATGTGGCGACGGTCGAGGGCGCCGGCGAGATTGACGAGCGTGTCGCCGACAAGGCGCTCGCCCGCCTTGAAATTGACGGCCTCGGTCTCGATCCGCTCGACCGGCGCTATCTTCGTCTGATTGCGGAACATTTCGCCGGCGGCCCGGTCGGGGTGGAAACGCTGGCCGCGTCCCTGGCCGAAGCGCGCGATGCGGTCGAGGACGTGGTCGAGCCGTTCCTGCTCCAATGCGGGCTCATTCAAAGAACCCCAAGGGGCCGCGTTTTGTCGGTCAGCGCCTGGAAGCACCTCGGCATGGCGGCGCCGAAGGCCTCTGGCGACCCGTACGAATAGACCAGAAAACGTTGGCTTCCTCTCCCCCTATCGCATTCACACATCTCGTTTTGTCACTTAAGGAAACTGAAACGTCAGCGCATGTTGAGCTGCCGCAAAGCCCCCATCGCCCCTTCGGGGCACTTCCCCCGCAAGCGGGGGAAGAATTACCCTCGCCGTAAGTGCAGCCTAATTCCTCCTCCGTCCGACCGCGAAGGCGGTCGAATTATAACTAGCGCGCCTTCGCGCGCGGGCGGGGGAGGTGTCCGCGAAGCGGACGGAGGGGGGCTTCGCCGGAAGGAGATAGAAACGTCAGAGCACAGGGACTTCAGCGCCCATAAATGTGTGAATCCGATAGCCCCCAGAAATTGTCGAAATCGAAGCGGCGTGAGCGTCATCCGGTTGTGATACATTCATTTATCTAAACTGGAGGGCGCGATGAAAATTCTCAGCATACTGGTTTGCATATGGAGCCTGGCGACAGCCGGCGCCGTTGCGGCGGACACTGTGGAGGTCAAATCGCTCGATGGCGCCGCCTCGCCGCCGGCGAAAATTGAAATGCTGTCCTGGCTGGCCGGTCATTGGGACGGCGAAGGTCTTGGCGGTACGGCGATGGAAGTTTTTGCGCCTCCCGCAGGCGGTCAGATGATGGGCATATTCCGCCATATTAACGCCGACGGTGCGCCCAATTTTTATGAGCTCTATTTAATTTCAGAAGTCGGCGAGAGCATGGTCCTGCGGCTTAAACATTTCTCGCCAGACTTTGTCGGCTGGGAAGAAAAGGATGGCTTCGTTGAATTTCCACTGGTGGAAATTACCGATGATGCGGTCTATTTCGACGGCCTGACATTCGCGATGACCGGCCCTGACGAAATGCAGGCGGCGGTGAACATTAGCGGTCAGGGGATCGCCAGCTTACAATATCGCCGCGTGAAATTCGATTAGCGGGTTTTGTGCGCTTGGGTTTGACACGATGACGGCGCCTTGAGACAAACGGGCAAGACAAGGATATAGCGCTTGACCGAACCCTTCACCCACCCGATCCGCATCTATTACGAAGACACCGACTTTTCAGGCGTCGTCTATCATGCGGCTTATTTGAAATTTTTCGAGCGCGGGCGCACCGAAGCGCTCAGGGCAAGCGGCGTGCATCACACCGAGCTTCTCAAACGCGACGACCCGCTGGCCTTCGCGGTCCGCAAGATGACTACCGAATGGGTCGCCCCGGCGCGGATCGACGATGTGCTGGAGGTGCGCACAGTGTTTGTTTCGGCAAAAGGCGCGCGGATGTTCCTCACACAGGAAATCTGGCGCGAAGAAACCCTCATCGCACAAGCAGAGGTTGAGGCGTTCTGCATGACCCTCGCTGGGCGCCCGCGCCGCCTGCCAAGCGATGTTGCGGCGCGCTTTAATGGCGGCGGGCGCGGTTAAAACCTTGTTAACGGGTCATTAAAATTCGGTCATTGCCGCTATTCCGGCGTCCCGGCGCCGCTGAATTGACCAATTTCCCGTGCAAGGGGGATTAAACACCGGCGCTTTCAATGTTAACCATGGTTTAGCCGATGCGCCGGCATATAGCGCATGCCGTTTCGTTTGCGCCAATTTTGGCGTTTGGTGGTTTCGTCAGGTCCCGGTTTGCGGGTCGTATCAAGGGTTACAAAGAAAATGGAAACAGAAGTCGCAGCAGTCGCGCTGGGAGGTGATTTCAGCCTCTGGAGCTTGTTTCTGCGCGCCGACCCGGTGGTCAAATCCGTGATGGGCATTCTCATCATCGCCTCGGTATGGTCGTGGGCGGTGATGATCGACAAGTCGCTCGCCTTCGGACGGCTGAAGCGCAAAGCGGTGAGATTTGAAGCGCAGTTCTGGTCAGGCAAGCCGCTGGACGATCTTTTTCGCAAAACCCGCGACAAGGCCGACCATCCGATGGCGCGCGTGTTCACCGCGGCAATGGAAGAATGGGCCCGTTCCAAAAATGTCGGACGGTCGGACGTGCTGGTGATCGGCGCGCGCGACCGCATCGACAAGGTGCTGAACGTCACCGTCGCGCGCGAGCTTGAAAAAGCTGAAGGCAATCTCAGCGTTCTGGCAACTGTCGGTTCGACGGCGCCGTTTGTCGGCCTCCTTGGCACCGTCTGGGGCATCATGAACGCGTTCCAGGCGATTGCGATTACCGAGAACACCAACATCGCCGTGGTCGCGCCGGGCATTGCCGAAGCGCTGTTCGCCACCGCGCTCGGGCTGGTCGCGGCAATTCCCGCCGTGGTTGGCTACAACCGTTACTCAGCCGCGCTTAATTCCTATGCGGTGCGTTTGCAGGGCTTTGCCGATGAGTTCTCGGCGATATTGTCACGCCAACTCGACGACAGGAGCAAGTAATGGTCGGTTCAGTTGCTGGCGGCCGCCACAAACCCGGCCGCACAAGGCCGATGGCGGAGATTAACGTGACGCCAATGGTCGATGTCATGCTGGTGTTGTTGATTGTGTTCATGGTCGCCGCGCCGCTGTTGGTTTCCGGCGTGGCTGTCGATTTGCCGGAGACGGCCGCCGCGCCGCTTCAGGAAGCGGGAGAGCCGCTGACCGTGACCATCGCCGAGGACGGCACAATTTATGTGCAGGACACGCCCATCGAATATGAAAATCTGGTGTCGCATCTCGAAGCGATTGCGACGGCTGGATATGACCAGCGGATACTCATTCGCGGCGACAAAGATCGCGCCTATGGCGATGTTGTGCGGATTATGGGTCGCATCAATGCAGCGGGCTTCCGTCAGATCGGTCTGGTCACCAATCCTGAGTTGCTGGACGGCTCTTATTAGAGTGGGCGAGATGGTCAGCTCAGCGCATCACCCAATCCGCTCTAAATGTTAGTTTTGTCGCGCTTTCAGCGAAAGTGATTGTTGCTGAAGGCGCTCTAGTTTGTAACCGAAAGGCCGCCGGGTTCCATGCGTTTTGGCGTCTTTGCATCCCTGCTGTTCCACCTCGCCATTCTCGGCGCGGCCTTCGTGTCGTTGCCGCCGAGCTGGCGGCCGGATGTTGAGGCGGAGCCCTATATTCCGCTTGAGCTGATCGCCGAGGCGGAACTGGACCTCACCACCAGCGTGCCCGCCGCCGCGCCGGAACCGATAGTTGAAGAAGAATCCGAACCCGATATTCCCGAACCGATCATCGAAGAAGAACCGGCGCTCGAACCCGAGCCCGTAGCGGCGGAGCCTGAACCAGAGCCCGAGCCCGAGCCCGTCGTTGTCGCGGCGGCGGAACCAGAAACGCCCGAACCGACGCCGCCGAAAAAACAGCCCTCTGTCAAACCGCAAAGAACCGCTGAGCTCGACCTCGACGCCCTGTCAAAGCTGGTCGACAAGTCTCGCGATGACAGCGCCGCAACCGCGCGCGAAGCGCCGTCGCAGACCGCAGAGGCTGCCGACAATGCACGCCGGAAAGTTGGCGCTGGCGACCGCCTGACCGCCAGCGATGAGGCGAAAATGCGCGCCGCTGTTGAGCGCTGCTGGAATGCGGGCGCCATTATTGGCGCGCCGAACCCCGAAACATTGATTGTCACGATTGATATCGCGCTGGACCGCGATGGCTCACTGGCTAGCCCGCCAAAGGTGATGAACCAGTTGCAAATCAATCTATCAGGAAACCGGTTCTGGAAGGTTGCCGAACAATCAGCGCTGCGCGCCGTCGTTGCTTGCGCGCCATATGACTTTCTGCCGCAAGACCGCTATGAGACCTGGAGAGAATTCACGTTGAACTTCGACCCGAGCCAGATGGCGGGAATGTGACGGATAATAAATTTCAGGGGGCCCAATTTCAGGGGGCCTGAAAGTGAGTAGAAGAATGCCAAGACTGTTGACCATACTCCTGACGATTTTTGTCGTCTCCGCGCCGCTATCGGCGGGCGCTAAGGTGACCATCGACATCACCCAGGGCAATGTTGACCCGATGCCCATTGCGGTGCCGGATTTTCTAGGCGCTGATGATACGACGTCGGAGCTGCGCCACGACCTCACCAAAGTGTTGATGAACGATCTCGATCGTTCCGGCCTGTTTAAGGTCATCGACCAGCGCGCCTATATTATGGGCGATGATATGGGCGTCAATGTCCGCCCGACATTTCCCAACTGGCGGCTGATCAACGCGCAAGTGCTGATTGTCGGCGAGGTGGTCGAGCTGGATGACGGGCGCATTCAGGTTTCAACCCGGATATGGGATATTTACGCCGACGAACAAATCGGCGCCGTCGCCTTTAAGACGCCTGCGGATAATTGGCGCCGCGCCGCGCACAAGGTGGCGGACTTTGCCTATAAGGCGCTCACCGGCGAGAGCGGTTATTTCGACACCCGCATTGTCTTCGTGCATGAGACCGGGCCGAAAGAAAAGCGCATCAAACGGCTAATGATTATGGACCAGGACGGCGCCAATCCGGTGCCGCTCACCGACGGTCTAAACTATCAGGCGCTGACCCCGCGCTTTTCTCCAACCCAGCAACAGATCACCTATATGGCGCTGTTCGATAATCGTCCGGGTCAGGTCTATTTGTTTAATATCGAGACCGGCGAGCAGGAACAGCTCGGCACGTTTCGCGGCATGACCTTCGCGCCGCGCTTTTCGCCCGATGGCCGGCAGGTGCTGTTGTCGGTTGAGCGTCACGGCAATTCCGACGTTTTCAAAATGGACCTCGCCACCCGGCGCTTGACCCGGCTGACGGACCACCCGGCGATTGATGTGTCGCCGTCAATGTCGCCGGACGGCCGGCGCATCAGCTTCACCTCTGACCGCGGCGGCTCGCAGCAGATCTATGTGATGAATGCGGACGGCTCCAAGCAAAAGCGCATCACCTTTGGCGAGGGCCGCTATCAGACCCCGGTATGGAGCCCGCGCGGCGATCTGATCGCCTTTACCCGGCAGTATCGCGGCCGGTTTTATATCGGCATCATCCGGCCTGACGGCACCGGCGAGCGGTTACTGACCGAAAGCTACCTTGAGGAGGGGCCAACCTGGGCCCCCAATGGCAGGGTTTTGATGTTCTATCGCCAGACCCCGTCGCGGCGGGACGGCAAAGGCGGCAGCGCATCGCTGTGGTCGGTTGACCTCACCGGCCGCAATGTGCGGCTGGTGCGCACCCCCGGAGACGCCTCAGACCCGGCCTGGTCGCCATTATTGCCGTAAGATATCGCGCTAAGGTTGTTGAATAACAGAAATTTCATTCTTGCGCCGGAACAGCCGAGCTTGATTGGGGGCGCAGACGCGGCTACGATTCCCCCGTTGGTTAAATATTAGTGTTTTGCTGACACTGATTCTAAAGGTGGGCGTATTATCATCCCGTACGTAAAGTGGGCCCGTACGCAATATGGGTCGTTCGCAAAGCTGGCGCTTTTGGGCGTTATTATATTTGAGTAACAATGCGTTATCAGGCGGCGCAAGCCGTCCCGGACAGGAGCATCGCTGGGTCTGGCATCAAAATCGGGCCTTTGAACTGGGGAAGTGGAGCAAGAGAGAATTATGAAAACATTGATGAAATTTGCAGGGATCGCAGCGTCGCTGGTGCTTCTTTCCGCATGTACGACAACGGGCCCGGATATTGACGCCTCAGCAGGCGCCGGGACGGACGTTGCTTCGGGCCCCATCGGTCCGGTTCCGGGCAGCCAGGCCGATCTTGAAGAATCTGCCGGCCACCGCGTCTTTTTCGCCTTTAACGAATATACGCTGACGCCGCAGGCGCAGGGTGTTTTATCGCGTCAGGCCGCATGGCTGCAGGAATATCCCGAAACCCGGGTCAAGCTTGCCGGCAATGCTGACGAGCGTGGCACGCGGGAATACAACTTCGCACTCGGCGCTCGCCGGGCCGAAGCGGCGCGCGCCTATCTGGTGAGCCTCGGCGTTGACGCCGCACGGATCACCACGGTCTCTTACGGTAAAGAACGCCCGCTTGATCCGCGCTCGACGGAAGACGCCTGGTCGTTGAACCGCAACGCGACCACGACAATTTCGGCTGCCGGCGCTTAAACCACCGGCTTGCATGACTTGATTTTAAGAGCGCGCCGGGAACCTTCGGCGCGCTCTTTTTGTTTTTCGCCTTAGTTTTGTCTTTTGTGGGCGCTAGGCTACGGTTCGGATATTAGCCCATCCATGCGCCTTTAACGACACAGACTGCCACAGTAAGGCCCGCCACAGTAAGGATCGTCAAAATGAGCAAGATTTCCGCCGTCGCCGGCTTTGCCGCCGCCTTACTCATCGTCGCCAGCGCCGCGCCTGCCGCGGCTGGAACCAAGGACGATATACGCAATCTGCAAGAGCGCATGGCGCGGGTGGAACAGGCCGCCGCTGCACAGAGCGCGGCAACGGTTCGGCTCAGCGAGCTTGAGCGTCAAAACCAGTTTCTGACCGGCCGCATTGAAGAGCTTAGCTTCCAGCTCGATCAGGCCAACCAACGCCTTAACGCAATCGGCGCGGCTTTGTCTGGAGAGGACGGCCAGCCCGGAGCGGGCGCTTTTCTCAGTGGCGCGCAGTTTCAACAACAAGGCCCCGTTGCGCTTGCGCCCGGCGATCCGATTGCGGACCAGTTAAGCCGCACCGGCGTCCAGGACGGCCCGGACGCAGCCTCAGTTGAGTTGCCGCTCGATCCGGCTGCGGCCTTTGACTACGCCTCCGGCTTTCTTCTGAAGGGGGACTATCAGCGCGCCAAAGCCGCCTTTGAACTTTATGTTGAAGCGTTCCCAAATCATGCACGCACGCCTGATGCGCGGTTCCGGCTGGGCGAGATTCATCTGGCGCTGGGCGAGAATGCCGATGCGGCGGATGTTTTCATCGCCCATATTCGCGCCTATCCGAATGATCCGCGTGCGGCGGAAGCTTATTTGAAACTCGGCACGGCGTTTTCGCGGCTTGAAAAATCGGATCAGGCCTGCACGGTGTTCAAAACCATGAAAGCGAAATTCCCCAATGTCTCTCAACCGGTCCGCCAGCGCGCCGATCTTGAGATGTCGCGCATCAGCTGTCAGTAACCCCGCCTTGGCGGCGGTAAGCACAGCGCAGCCCATTGAATACGAAGCGTTCGCGGCGCGGCTTTGCGCGTTGCAGCTGGAGGGCGGCTTCGCCATTGCCGTCTCCGGCGGGCGCGATTCCATGGCGCTCGCCCGGTTGTCGGCGCTTTATGCGGAAGAGACCGGCGCAACCGTTTTAGCCCTCACTGTGGACCACGGCTTGCGGCCGCAATCGGCCAGCGAAGCGGCGCAAACGGCGCAATGGTGCAAGGCGGCGGGCCTTGCGCACCGGACGCTGGCCTGGACCGGCGACAAACCTCAGAGCGGCATTCAGGAAGCCGCCCGTCATGCGCGCTATCGCTTGCTGGCCGCGGCCTGCAATGAGGCGGGGGTTGGCGCGGTGCTGACCGCCCATAGCGCCAGCGATCAGGCGGAGACATTTTTGATGCGGCTTGCTCGCGGCGCGGGCCCAAGCGGTCTTGCGGCGATGGCGCAGGAGACGCAAATAGCCGCCGGCGCCGGCGCGCCGATCCGCTTGCTGCGGCCTTTGCTCGACTATTCCAGAGCCCGGCTGACGGCGACGGTGAAGGCGTTTGGCCAAGCCTTTGTCGATGATCCGGGCAATGACGACCCCGCCTATGAACGCATTCGCATGCGCGCCTTGTTGGCGCAGCTGGAAGAGAATGGCGCGCTGAGTACGCAGGCGTTGCTGCGCACAATCGCGCGCCAGCGCGACGCCGCGCGCCGATTGCGTGACCAAGAAGAGGCGTTGTTTCGCCATACTGAAGGGTGTTTTTATCGCTGGGGCGGCGTCTCACTTTGCGCTGACGCAGTTCGCCACAGTGATGGCGATGCGCTGGCCGGGCTTTGCCGGCGGCTCATCCATGCGGTGAGCGGCGAGACCTATGCGCCCGATGAGGACAAGGCGCGCAATGCGCTGACATGCGCGCTGCAAACCGGCGCCGCGACCGCGGGCGGCGCATTGATTAAACTATGGCAAGACCGCTTGTGGTTCCTGCGCGAGCCCGCTGCGGTTGTCGGTCGCACTGGCGCCCCGGCCATCGCGCCGGTAGCGCTGGCGCCCGGACAACCCATCCTCTGGGACAACCGGTTCATTGTCGCCGGCGATGCGGTCGCGCCGGGCGTTGTCGTAAAACCCTTAGGCCTGGCAGAGCCAAACCAGCGCGCAATGGCGGCAGCGCTCTATTCAGGGCCCAAAGAGGGCCTTGCCAGTCTGCCGGGGATTTTTGCGCCTGATGTTGAGCGCGAGGCCGTATTGATAAGCGCGCCGGCCCTCTTATCTGCAAAGACCGGCGGATTTTCAGGCGAGGCCCAAGCAGCGGCGCGGTTTTATGGCGCGATCATTAGATTTTAGTAGATTTCGAGGAATCTCACCGTGAGCCATGGCGCTGGGCTTTTTTAATCCCTATTTGATAGGGTGAAACGATAATTTTGCGAGAGCCATTGCCGGCGCCGCAAAGCAAGGAAAAACGAATGAACACGCGAAATATTGTGATCTGGGGCCTGGTGGTGGTGTTTTTCCTGATCGCGCTGAAAGTGTTCGACTATCAAGCCCCCGGGCCGGTCCCGGAGGAGCTGACTTATTCGCAATTTGTGGAACGGGTGGATGGCGGCGCGGTGCGTTCGGCTGAAGTCGCCAAGACGCAAGTCACCGGCCAGCTTGTCACCGGCGGCGATTACGTCACGACCATTCCGGAGACCGGGCAGGCCGCGATTGCCGAGCGGCTGAATAATGCCGGCGTCGACACCAAGATTGGCAAGGAAGAAGAGCTCCCGATTTTCCTTTCTCTCCTGTTAAATATCTTGCCGCTGCTGATTTTCTTTGCGTTCTTCTTCTTTGTCATGCGGCAGATGCAAGGCGCCAATGGCAAGGCGATGGGGTTTGGCAAATCGCGCGCCAAACTTCTCACCGAGCGCCAGAGCCGGGTTACTTTTGACGATGTAGCCGGCATTGACGAGGCGAAAGAAGAGCTCGAAGAAATTGTTGAATATCTCAAAGACCCGATGAAGTTTCAGCGCCTCGGCGGTAAAATCCCCAAAGGCGCGCTGCTGATCGGTCCGCCGGGAACCGGCAAGACGCTGCTCGCCCGCGCCATTGCCGGCGAAGCCAATGTGCCGTTTTTCACCATCTCCGGTTCTGACTTTGTCGAAATGTTTGTCGGCGTCGGCGCAAGCCGCGTCCGCGATATGTTCGAGCAGGCGAAGAAAAATGCGCCCTGCATCATCTTTATCGATGAGATCGATGCGGTTGGGCGCCATCGCGGCGCCGGGCTTGGCGGCGGTAATGACGAGCGCGAGCAAACCCTCAACCAGCTGCTGGTCGAGATGGACGGCTTTGAAGGCAATGACGGCATTATCCTGATTGCCGCAACCAACCGGCCCGATGTTCTGGACCCTGCTTTGTTGCGCCCCGGCCGTTTTGACCGTCAGGTTGTTGTTCCGAACCCGGACGTTATCGGCCGCGAAAAAATTCTCCAGGTGCACATAAAAAAAGTGCCGCTGGCGCCGGATGTCAATCTTCGTACAATAGCGCGCGGCACGCCCGGTTTTTCCGGCGCCGATTTGGCCAATCTCGTCAACGAGGCGGCGCTGCTGGGCGCGGCAAGCGCTTTGTGACGGCGAGCGAATTTGATCACGCCAAGGACAAAATCATGATGGGCGCGGAGCGTCGCTCATTGGTGATGACAGAAGAAGAAAAAATGCTCACCGCTTATCATGAGGCGGGCCACGCGCTGGTCGGCCTGTGCATGCCGGGGTCAGACCCTGTGCATAAAGCCACCATCATTCCGCGCGGCCGCGCCCTGGGCATGGTTCAATATTTGCCCGAGCGCGATAAATATTCCTTCTCTCTCGAACAGATGAGGGCCAGGCTCGCCAGCGTCATGGGCGGGCGCGTTGCAGAGGAATTGAAATTCGGCAAGGAACACGTAACCTCCGGCGCATCATCGGATATTGAATATGCGACCAAGCTCGCACGCGCCATGGTCACGCAATACGGGCTTTCAGAAAAACTCGGGCCCATCGCCTATGGCGAAGATGAGGGTGAAGTGTTTTTGGGGCAGTCGATTGCCCGCTCTAAAGCGATTTCCGGCGACACGGCGAAAACCATCGAAGATGAAATTCGCCGCTTCGTAACCGAGGGCTATGAAAAGGCGCGCGAAATTCTCACCGAACGCCGTGACGATTGGGAAGCGATATCTCAGGCGCTCTTGGAATATGAAACGCTCACCGGCGAAGAAATCGAAGGGCTGATGCGCGGCGAGAAAGTCGTGCGCGAAGACCCTGCCGACACAACCGACCACACGCCGCCCTCATCCGTGCCGTCCGCCGGCGCGCCAGCGACCGGGAAAAAAGACGACGATACCGGCGGCATGGAGCCAAGCCCGCAAGGGGCTTGATTTAGCCCGGTTCAAATGAATTGGCGCCCGCGCTTGGGGAGAACGGGCGCCGTCGAGCCTTCAATGAGTGCGCCAAGCTCATAAGGGCTCAATTTTCAATTTTAATGCCAGCTTGATCCTCAATCGCACCGGCCCAGGCCCAGCCGCCAAATGTCTCTGAGACGGCGACCAAGACTTCATTATCGCCTTTCTTGAGGTCGAGGCCGACAGAGTCGAAGAACCCGACAGTTCCGAGAAAACGGTAATCGCGCACAGTCCAGCCAGCGTCGCCAGCGTATACGCGCTTGCCATTGAGATAAATCCGTACACGGTCAGAATAACCAAACTGCAAGTTCTTCATCATTTTCTTTTTTGCGCGAATGTTCATGTGAATAAAGACGGTAGAATCACTATCGGGCAGCCGTGTTCTGATTTTTGAGATGTTGGCAATGCCATTGGTCTCTACGTCAAGCGGGGTCCAGTTGAGATCGCTGGCGACGTCTTTAGGAAGTTTCAGCGTTTCACTGACATCGCTTTCGGGAAAGACTGACGACACATTCCAGCGGCTGATCAGCCCCTCGGGCAGGGGCGGGGTCGGCTTGGCTTCACCGACGACACCCTCGTTGTCGCGCAGCGGCCGGAATGTAAAATTACTGAAATAGGCGGTAAGTTCTTCCGGCCCGGATGCGCGCAAGCCGATGCTGCCGGATATGTTGCTGGATTTCAGGTCGGGAATGTGCAGCGCTGGCGTGTCGCTGTTGAAATAGAAATCCGCCTTGTCACCCTCAACCACCAGCCGGACATGGTTCCAGGCGCCATACTTCTGCGCAAGCGCGGCGATTGCGTTTTCATCAGAAAATATTTGCCAGGCGGAATTTCCGTTTTCTACCGGCGTATATTGGACGGTGTCAGGTTTGTTATTGAGATGGGAGCGGAAATAAATCTCTTCATAGTGAGCATCATCGCTCGCCCGCCACATCGGTCCGATAAATCCGACCCTTTCTGGATAAGCAACGTCGAACTCGATCACCCCGTTGCCGAAGTCGATATCGTCGAGCCGAACGCGTCCGCCGCTGAGCGCCAGCGCTTCGCGCCCGAGATGGGTCTCGATGGCGGCACTGCGTGCGGCAATGCGCCATTGGTGGCCAGCGAAGGATAAGGTTTGCGGTAGGTCCTGCGCGTAGGCGTTAACGCCTAAAAACGAGATCAGAATAAACGGCAACAGACGAATGTTGGACATTGGCGGTCTCCCCAATAGTACAGACCAGCGGACCATCAGGGCCTGCCGGGGTCAGTGCGGTTGATGCCATGGGGCATGCATGCGGGATTGTAAAAAGCGGTCATTAACTCCCATCGCCCCGTCTCTCGCGATGTAGCGTACGCGGCGTTAATCCGCTGAGCGCTTTAAAGTCGGCGATCATATGCGCCTGGTCGTGAAATCCCGTCTCGGCGGCAATGAACGCCCAAAGCGGGTTTGCTTCGGCATCGGCAAGTATCGCCGCATTGGCGACGCGCAGCCGCCTTGCATAATCTTTCGGCGAGCAGCCGACGGCGTTGCGAAACCGTCTTCGCAGTTGGCGTTCGCTAATCGATAGCGACGCTGCAATATCGCGAATCGGCGTCGTGCCGTTTGTCGCTCGCAACCGCCTTGCAGTGAAGTGTTCGCCATGCTCGCGCATATCGCCACCCTGCGCGATCCGGGTAATGTCATCTAAAAGGGCGCGGGCGAGTGCTTGCGGAGATGCGTTTGCAAGCGCGGCTTCGGTCGTTGTAAATTTCTTTCGCATCGGCGCCGCGGTTAGCGTTTGCGCCTGGTTTTGAAATGCGGCGGGTTCGATATTCAATGTTTGTGCGGCAAATTCCGGCTTCAGTCGCACGGCGATAATTTCTTCATTGAGACCGGACTGATGCCAGCATGGTTTGCTGTGCGGCCCGCAAATAACAAGCGATGCATCGGCGATGGAGCCATCGCTGCGGAGGCGGCGTTTTATGGCGATGCTTGGCTCGCCGAGCGGCAAAATACGATGGCGATAGGCGGCGTTTCCACCAGTTGTGCAGATCCAGATCAGGTCGGCGGGAAATTGGTCAGCAACGCCAAGCCGCCAGGCCTTATAGTCGCCGATTGTGTGATAGGGGCGATCATCGGCGCGGCGGTCTAGGTTACGGCGAATATCCATATTTCGCAATCTAGCACAGGCAGCCATAGAATGGCCCCAGCGCGCGGCGAACGGTTTGCTTTGCGCGGTAGGATGTGAGAGCCAAACGAGATGACGTCTGACCAAAACCGACTATCGGCCCCCCACATCATGGGTATCGTCAATGTGACGCCGGATTCGTTTTCGGATGGCGGCCGTTTTGATGGCCCGCAGGCCGCGATTGACCATGGCTTACAGCTTGTCGAAGACGGCGCCGATAGTCTCGATATTGGCGGGGAATCGACGCGGCCCGGCGCCGAGCCCGTATCGCTTGAAGAGGAATTGCGCCGGGTGACGCCAGTGATTGAGGGGCTTGCCGGTAAAACCAAAGCGGCGTTGTCCATCGACACCCGAAAGCCGGAAGTCGCCCGCGCGGCGGTCGCCGCCGGCGCTGTCATCTGGAATGATGTCTCGGCGCTCACATTTGATGACGCCAGCGTGGCGACCGCAGCGGCGCTCGATTGCGATATCGTGTTGATGCATGCGCAGGGCGCGCCCCGCACCATGCAGCAGGACCCTTCCTATACGGATGTTGTTCATGAAGTGCTTGGCTTTCTCGCCGCGCGTATTGAGCTTTGCACCGCTGCCGGGATTGACCGCGCCAGGCTCATCGTCGATCCGGGGGTTGGCTTCGGCAAATCCGCTGACCACAATCTGGCGCTTATAGCCAATCTGGAGGAATTTCAGCGGCTGGGATGTCCGGTTCTCCTTGGGGCGTCGCGAAAGCGGTTTATTTCCGCACTCGACCGAAAGACCCCGGCCGACCAGCGTCTCGGCGGCTCGTTGGCGGCGGTCTTGGCGGGGCTTGCCCGGGGCGTTCGGATTTTCCGGGTGCATGACGTGGCCGAGACCCGTCAGGCGTTAAAAATCGCGCAAGGCATCGCCGCAGCCATGGAAAATCCGTAATTCTGCGTTAAGGCATTGGCCAAACGGGTGTGCTAGGCTGGTATTGATACGAAGATTAAACGGGAGTGCGGCGCCATGCGGGGCGACGATCAGATGACGGGCAAACGGAAAATTTTCGGCACCGACGGCGTCAGGGGCCTGGCCAATACCGGCGCGATGACGCCCGATGCGATTTTGCGCCTTGGCATGGCGGTGGGCCGGGTGTTCAAAAATGGCGCCCATCGTCACCGCGTGGTGATCGGCAAAGACACCCGCCTTTCCGGCTATATGATCGAGCCGGCGTTGACTGCCGGGTTTGCCGCTTCGGGCATGGATGTCTTTCTGCTCGGCCCCTTGCCGACCCCGGCGATGGCGATGTTGACGCGGTCGATGCGCGCCGATCTCGGGGTGATGATTTCTGCATCCCACAATCCGTATCAGGACAATGGCGTGAAATTCTTCGGGCCGGACGGCTATAAGCTGTCCGATGAAACCGAGCTAGAGATTGAACGGCTGATGCGCGCTGGCCCTGATGTCGGGCTTTCGGCTTCCGCCGATCTTGGCCGCGTCAAGCGGATTGAGGATGCGGGCGCGCGGTATATTGAATTTGCAAAGGCTACGTTCCCAAGGCGCCATTCCCTGGACGGCTTGCGCATCGTCATCGATTGCGCCAATGGCGCCGGATACAAGGTGGCGCCGACGGTTTTGTGGGAGCTGGGCGCGGACGTTAAAACCATCGGCGTTGATCCCAACGGCGTCAACATCAACCGCGAAGTGGGATCGACCGCGACCAAGGCGATGCGTGATGCGGTGCGCGAATATCGCGCCGATATCGGCGTTGCGCTTGATGGTGATGCGGACCGGGTGATCATTTGCGACGAAAAGGGCAAGATTGTTGATGGCGATCAAATCCTCGCGGTGATTGCCGGTTTTTGGAACAAGCGCGGTCTATTGAAAGGCGGCGGCATCGTTTCAACGGTGATGGCGAATATGGGGCTTGAAAAACACCTCAAGCACGAAAGCCTGACGCTGGAACGGACCAAGGTCGGCGACCGCTATGTGGTTGAAAAAATGCGCGCTGCCGGCATGAATATTGGCGGCGAACCCTCCGGACACGTCATTTTGAGCGATTACGCCACTACCGGCGACGGGCTGGTGACGGCGCTTCAGGTATTGGCGGTGGTCGCCGCTGAGGGCCGCAAGGTCAGCGATGTCTGCGACAAATTTGACGCCTTTCCAAACCTTTTAAAGAATGTTCGCTACGGCGGAGGCAATCCGCTCAAAGATGAAGCGGTGAAAAAAGCCATCAAGGCGGGTGAAGACCGTCTTGGCAAAAAAGGCCGCCTCGTCATCCGCAAATCCGGCACCGAACCCTTAATCCGTGTGATGGGTGAGGGCGAGGACGCATCGTTGATCAACGAGGTTGTCGACGAGATTTGCGCGATGGTGGAAAAAGCCGCAAAATAAAAGCCGCCGGCAAAATACGCATGCCAGCGGCTTTCCCGGGTAGGGATCCTCAAATTAGGTGTAGACGTTGATGCGCGCCCGGGGTGAGCAATTGTTGTTGGCGATGCGCCGCATCCGACGATTGGATACATGATGCGCCTCGCGGCCGCGCGCTTTAACGGTGCAGACAAGGCGCGGTCCGTTGCGGGTGCGCACAACTTCCTCGACCAGCACGATGCGCGCCTGATAGCGGGTGTCGAACACCTGACGGTTGACAATGCGCCCGTCACGTCCGCGATAGCCGTGGTTTTTGCCGCGGTGATTATTGCGGCGATAGTTGCCACGGTCACTGCGGCGCTGGTTATTATAGCGGCGATCATTATGGCGGCGGTCAGCATGACGGCCGTCGCGATATCGTCTGCCGTTAGAATATCCATCGCCAATTGTTATCGAAAAACTGACGCCTGAACTCTGATGAGGACTGCGATAGGGGCCGGCGCGGTAATATCGATCCTGATCGTAATAGTTATAATAGTCGACATTATGGCTGCGGTGGTCATGGTCGATATTGCAATAAGCGGGTTGGTCGTTGGCGAAGGCGGCAGAGGCCACCATCAGAGTGACGGCTCCGATTATGCCTATGGCCATGGTTTTAAAAAGCGTATTCATCTTTGGACTCCGTGCTTGCCCCAGCTGGGTTTCCATAAACGCAACTTTAAAAACCTATTGCGGCGAGAATGGCGCCAATTGGCGCCTAAAAGCCGTCATATTTTAGATCGCCTACACATTGGCGTGATTTAAAACCCAACAATCAATTTGCGAGATGGGCGCAAATCAGCTTATGGAATCTCCCATGGCCTATGCAGACGGAGATACAGGCGATGATATAACGCCGACGCCGCGCGCGCGGTGCGGTATGGCGCGGGCGGCGGATTTGATTGGCGACCGCTGGACGTTGCTGATTATTCGAGAAGCGCTTTACGGCGTCACCCGTTTTGACGCGATGCAGGCCGATCTCGGCATTCCGCGCACGGTGCTTTCCGGCCGGCTCAAAAAACTTTGCGAGATCGGGGTTTTCCAAACCCGTCCGTATAAAAAAGATGGCCAGCGGGCGCGCCATCAATATGTGCTGACCGCCATGGGCGTGGAACTGGCGCTGCCGATGATTGCGCTGATGCAATGGGGCGAGAAACATTTTAATGAGAGCGGCGCGGTGGCGGAAATCGTCGAACGGCGTTCCGGTGCGCCCTGCCATGTCGGCCTGGTGACAGACGCCGGCGCGCCGATTGCCATCGGTTCCGCACAGCTCCGCTTGAAAAGCTAGCCTTTATGTGACCCTGGTCGGGTCACGCTAAGCGCCGCCGCCATCAAAATCAAAAACACGCCGAACCCGAACACCAGCCATGCGGCGCTGACATTGACGCCGATGCGGAAGGCGGCGCCGGGAAAAACCTGTATCGCCAACGCCGCCAGGCAGCAGCCGAGCCCGACCCAAAAAGCATTATTCATCGACATGTCTCTCTCCGCTTGATTTTTTGCGCTATGAAGGCGTGCGCCAGCGATATTGCCTAATTTGGGCGCTTGTTTGAAAACATGATGGCGAATTGAGAAAAGGAGCGGAAATGCAAGGCCGGGTTCTCATCATTGCCGGCTCGGACCCGTCCGGCGGGGCGGGTATTCAGGCCGACATAAAAACCGTTACCGCGCTTGGCGGCTATGCGGCGACGGCGATTACCGCGCTGACGGTCCAGAACACCATGGGCGTTACGGGCGTTCATCCAACGCCGCCGGATATTATCGCCGCGCAGATCGATGCTGTTTTGTCGGACATCGGCGCCGACGCCATCAAGATCGGTATGATCGGCGATGTTGAAACCGTTGAGCTGATTGCCGCCCGGCTTGCAAAGTTAGAGGACGCGACGCCGATTGTGCTCGATCCGGTGCTGGTCGCCAGCAGTGGCGATGCGTTGGCTGGCGAGGGCGTTGCGGCGGCGATCATAGAAAAGCTGGCGCCGCTTTGCGCCATTATCACGCCGAATATTATCGAGGCTGAAGCGCTCACCGGAATAAAAGTGCGCGATGAAGACACCATGGCGGCGGCCGGCGCGGCGTTGGTTGCGCACGGCGCCGGGGCGGCGTTGGTGAAAGGCGGCCACGGGCGCGGCGACATCATCAAAGACGTGCTGGTGACGGTTGCCGGCGAGCGGGTGTTTTCCAACCCGCGCATCGACACCACCTCCACCCATGGTACCGGCTGCACCCTCGCTTCGGCGATTGCGACCGGCCTGGCGCAAGGCATGGCTCTGCCCGGAGCAGTGAAGCGGGCGATTTCCTATGTGCACAAAGCGATATTAATGGCGCCCGGCTATGGCGAGGGACATGGCCCGCTCAATCATACGCATACGTTGGAAAGCCGGTAATCACAGTTCAGGCGCGCTAACGCAAAGCTGATTATTTCTTGCTTGAAACAACACAGCCCAAAGCCGATACCGGGTTTGCTCGCAATAGACCGCGCACATGTTCAGGAGGCTCCCATGAAGGCTTATGATTTCGAGACACTGGATGTCTTCACTGACGCCAAGTTCGCCGGCAACCAGCTCGCCGTCATTATGGATGCGCGCGGGTTGAGCGATGACGAGATGCAGACCATCACCCGCGAGTTTAACCTCTCCGAGACGACCTTCGTGCTGCCGCCGGAAGACCCCGCCAATACCGCGCGGGTGCGGATTTTTACGCTTGGCTATGAAATGCCGTTTGCCGGCCACCCGACGGTCGGAACGGCGATTGCGATTGCTCGTGCGCGCAATCTCAGCGGCGAGGTTAAGCTTGAATTAAACACCGGCCTATTCCCGGTGCGCCTTGATATGGGCGGGCCGGCGCCATTTGCCGAATTTTGTAATCCCAACCTGCCGGCGGAAGAGGGCGCGGCGCCGTCTGCGGAGGCGCTGGAGGCGGCGCTTGGCTTGCCGCAAGGCGCCGTCGACCGCAAGCGGCATCGCCCCCGAAGCATCAGCGCCGGCGCTGTCTATGTTTATGTTTGCGCCGAGCTGGAAGCTGTGCGCGGCGCGCGGCTTAACAGTTCTGCATTTGATGCGCTGGGGTTTGACCAGACGGTCGGCGTATATCTTTATGCCGCGGGCGGAGACGCGCCGGATGCGGACTATCATGCGCGGATGTTTGCGCCGACCGCGGGAATTGCCGAAGACCCGGCTACGGGCTCTGCCGCGGCTGCATTGCCGGGACAGATCGCGCGCGCCGAAACGCTGAGTGATGGCGAGCACCGCTGGGTAATCGAACAGGGATATGAAATCGGCCGGCCAAGCCGCATCATCGCAACGGTGGAGACCGCCAACGGCGCGGTTCAATCCGTGCGGATTGGCGGCGCCGCCGTTCCTGTGCAAACCGGTCAGATATTTGTCTGACCGGTTTGGCTTGGGCTTTTCTTGCGCTGGCTGATCGCGACGCCAACAAGAATGATGGCGAGCGCTATAAAGGCGCCGGCTTCAATTCGCTCATGATAGATGGCGGCCCCCATGGCGACGGCCCATATGGGCGTGAAATAATTGGTTAGCGCCATGAACCCCGCCCCGGCGCGGCGGATCACCATGATGATGAGGACGCCGTTTATACCGGTGGGGAATATGCCAAGCCCGACCACGCTTGCGATGCTGGCGAGCGACCATTGCCCGGCGTCAAGGCTGACAAACAACACAGCGGGCGTTGCGGTGATGGCGGCGGTTAGCATCATCCCGGTGGCGAACACGCGCGGTCGCATTGGCGGCGCCCGGCGCGCGAGCACCACCGAAGCGGCGTAACACAATGTTGCGAGCAAAAGCGCGGCCTGCGCGCGAAGGTCTGCACCCACCGCGCCGCTTAAAACTTCCGGGCCCATCAACACGACAACGCCGATAAAACCGAGGCCAAAGCCGATAAGCTTGCGTCCCGTAAGGCTCTCGCCGGCAAAGAAAAATGCCAGCGCTATCGTCCATATCGGCATAAACGCCATATAGACGCCCGCCAGACCGCTATCGACAAATTGCTGCGCCCACGGAAAAATAAAGAACGGCAACGTGTTGCCAACAATACCGACGGCGATCATCCAGCCCCAACTGCGACGCAGGCGGAGTTTTCCGCGAGCCCGGACCATCAGCGGCGGCAGGCGCCGGCCGGCGTGAACCATGATCGCGTAGAGGACGATAGCGCCCAGCCACAAACGCCCGATGGTGATCGCCACGGGCGGCATGGTTTCAAGTGCGCCGCGGATCATCACAAAGGACGATCCGCCAAGCGCGACAATTAGCGCCAGCAGCACCCAGTCGAACAGCGTTGCTTGCCTCGGAGCGGTATGTTTTGCGGCCATGCTCACGCGCTATCGATGCGCGTGGCCATGCGCAAGGTAGAAAACCTGATTACCGCGCGAAAAATTTTCAGTTGACGGCTCGCCGCCAGGCGCGCAAAGGTGATCGCGGGCCACGCCTCCCCAACGGGGCGCTTGCCATCTGGAAGGATGGAATAAATGACAAACACGAAGCCAGCGGTGGCTAAACCCGCGGCGCGCCCTGCGCGCCCTTATTTTTCATCCGGGCCTTGCGCAAAGCGGCCCGGCTGGTCTCCTGAAAATCTCAGCCTCGCACCCCTCGGGCGCTCGCATCGCTCGAATATCGGCAAGGCGCGCCTTAAAGATGCGATAGACCGCACCCGTGTGCTGCTTGGCGTGCCGGAGGATTACCGCATCGGTATTGTGCCGGCGTCTGATACGGGCGCGGTCGAAATGGCGATGTGGTCGATGCTTGGCGAGCGCCCGGTTGATATGCTGGCCTGGGAAAGCTTTGGCGCCGGCTGGGTTACCGATGCGGTGAAGCAACTCAAGCTCGATGCGCGCATTGTTGATGCGCCTTATGGCGAGATCGCCGATCTCAGCGCCGTCGATCCCGCCCATGATGTGGTGTTCACCTGGAACGGCACCACGTCGGGCGTGCGCGTCCCCAATGCGGGCTGGATTAGCGCCGAGCGCGAGGGCGTCGTGATTTGCGATGCGACCTCGGCGGTTTTTGCGCAAGCGCTCGATTGGCCGAAGCTCGATGTCGTTACTTACTCCTGGCAGAAAGTGCTTGGCGGCGAGGGCGGTCATGGGATGCTGATTTTGAGCCCGCGCGCGGTTGAGCGCCTTGAAAGCTACACGCCGCCGTGGCCGTTGCCAAAACTGTTCCGCCTCACCAAGGGCGGCAAGCTGATTGAAGGGATTTTTGAAGGCGCGACCATCAACACCCCGTCAATGTTGTGCGTTGAGGATTATATCGATGCCCTGAAATGGGCGGCCGGTCTTGGCGGCCTGAAAGCGTTGCATGCGCGTGCGGACAACAACGCGGCGATGCTGGCGGAGTGGGTGGAGCGGACGTCGTGGATAGATTTCCTCTGCGCCGATCCGGCCTTGCGCTCCAATACCTCCGTATGCCTCAAAATTACTGACCCGGTGGTCACCGCACTCGATGAAGCTGAGCAGCGTCGTTTCGTCAAGGCGATGGAAAAAAGTCTGGCGGCGCAAGAGGCCGCCTATGACATTGGCGGTTACCGCGATGCGCCGCCGGGCTTGCGCATCTGGTGCGGCGCCACGGTCGAACGCGACGACATCGAAGCGCTCTGCCCCTGGCTCGACTGGGCCTTCGCTGATGCGAAAGCCTCGCTTTAAATTTTCTTTCCAAAAATCTAAATCACGGGAAACTGCCCCATGCCTAAAGTTCTAATCTCCGACAAGTTGAGCGAGACCGCCGTCAATATTTTTAAAGAGCGCGGCGTTGATGTGGATTATCAACCCGATCTCGGCAAGGACAAGGAAAAACTCCTTTCCATTATTGGCCAATATGACGGCCTTGCGGTGCGCTCCGCAACCAAGGCGACGGCGAAGATTATCGCCGCGGCGGAGAATTTGAAAGTCATCGGCCGCGCCGGCATTGGCGTTGACAATATCGATATTCCCGCCGCAACCGCCGCCGGCGTTGTGGTGATGAACACGCCCTATGGCAACGCGATTACCACCGCAGAGCACGCCATCGCGATGATGTTCGCGCTGCTCCGGCAAATTCCGCAGGCCAACCAATCGACCCATGCCGGCAAGTGGGAAAAGTCCGCCTTTATGGGTGCGGAAGCTTTCGCCAAGACGCTGGGCGTTATCGGCTGCGGCAATATCGGCTCGATTGTCGCTGACCGCGCCATTGGCCTTAAAATGCGGGTGATTGCGTTTGACCCATTCCTGACTGAGGAGCGCGCTGTCGAGATTGGGGTTGAGAAGGTTGATTTGGAAACGCTGCTGGCGCGCGCCGATATCGTGACACTGCACACGCCGCTCACCGACCAGACCCGCAATATTCTCAGTGAAGAGAATATTTCCAAGATGAAACCCGGCGCCTATATCGTCAATTGCGCGCGCGGCGGTCTGGTCGATGAAGCGGCGCTGAAACGTGCGCTGGACGATGGCCGTCTCGCCGGCGCGGCGCTTGATGTCTATGCGAGCGAACCGGCGACAGAAAACCCCCTGTTCGGGCACCCAAAAGTTGTCGCAACGCCGCATCTTGGCGCCTCGACGACAGAGGCGCAGGAAAATGTCGCCATTCAGGTCGCCGAACAGATGGCCGAATATCTAATGCGCGGCGCGGTATCGAATGCGCTGAACTCGCCATCGGTCACCGCCGAAGAAGCGCCGCGGTTAAAACCGTTTATCGCGCTGGCGGAAAAGCTTGGCGCCTTTGCTGGACAGCTGACCGAGAACGCAATCAAGTCAATCGAGATTTGCTATGAGGGCGACGTCGCCGCGCTCAACACCAAGCCGCTCACCGCCGCCGCCGTTGCCGGCGTTTTAAAGCCGATGCTGATGGAGGTGAATATTGTCAGCGCGCCAGTGCTCGCAAAAGAGCGCGGCATATCGGTGGCCGAGACCAGCCGCGATGACGCCGACGCCTATGATAGCATCATTCGTTTACGGATTATCTCTGAAAAACAGGAACGCACAGTTTCGGGGACGGTGTTTGGCGGTGAGCCGCGGATTATTGAAATCAAAGGTGTGGGGATGGAAGCCGGCTTTGCCGACAACATGCTTTATACGACCAATGACGATAAGCCAGGCTTTATCGGCGCGCTGGGCCAGGCTTTGGGCGAAGCGGGCGTCAATATCGCCACCTTCAACCTCGGCCGCTCGGCGCCCGGAGAACAGGCGATTGCGCTGGTCGCAGTTGACGAGAGGGTCTCGGAAAGCGTGCTCGAAAAACTCCGCGCCCTGCCGCATGTGCAACAGGCCAAGGCGCTGTCGTTTTAATCCCTTAGTGTAAGGGCTAGTTGGCGCCCTTCTTCTTATAAGTTCCGGTAAACCAGTCGTTCCAGACTTCTTTTTCTGAATCATATTGCTGGAAATATTGCGTGACCGTGCCGTCTTCGTTCAGCGTCCAGGTTCCGCGGAACGGTGCGGTCATCCCGGTTGGATAGGCGATCTCGCCTTCAAGATGCATCGCGCCGTCATCGTTAAGGCCGCCATCATAGCTGATGGTTGCGCCGGTGCTCACCCAGACCTGGCGCCATTTGCCGGTCGCGAGGTCAACATAGTTGTAGCTCTGTCCGGTGCCGCCGCCGGCGCCGGTCCAGCGCTCGACCAACAAGCAACCGTTCTCTTCAACCGAGATAACATTGTCGCCGGCTTTCTTGCCGTCGGGACTAAACACGTCCCATTCGCCAATCCAGAAATCGAACTGGTGAAAAAGGTCCGACGAACAAGGCCGCGGTTTGGGCGGTGCGTCGGCGTTTTGCATCGCCAGTGCGTTGGCGCAGGATACGCCCAGCACAGCCGCCGCCGTCAAAAACAGTTTATACATTTTGGCCCCTCCTTGATGCGCGGCAGTCGGGCGCTGGCCCATAAAATGATCGCCGCTCTGTCCGCCCTATAAAGCGGCTTTTTTGCGGGCGCGACAATATCGTGCCGACCAGCCAAGGCTTATTTGCGACCAAACGAATGCTTTGACCCGCTGGGCAAAGTCATTATTGTGCGCTGCGATATTCAAGCATTTTTGGTGGAGGGCTGAATGGCCGACGTAGCTGTGATTGGCGCTCAGTGGGGCGACGAAGGCAAGGGCAAAATCGTGGACTGGCTGTCGGCCAGAGCCGATGTGGTGGTGCGGTTTCAGGGCGGGCATAATGCCGGCCACACGCTGGTAATTGACGGCGAGGTCTACAAGCTCTCGCTGCTGCCGTCCGGGGTGGTGCGCAAGGGCTGCAAGGGCGTGATCGGCTCCGGCGTCGTGGTCGATCCGTTTGCGCTGCTGGCGGAGATCGACCGGATCAGCGCCCAGGGCGTCATCATCACGCCGGACAATCTTGCCATTGCCGAAAATGCGACGCTGATCTTGCCGCTGCATCAGGAGCTCGATGCGATGCGTGAAGGCTCAAGCACCGGCGTTAAAATCGGCACCACCAAACGCGGCATCGGCCCGGCCTATGAAGACAAGGCGGGGCGCCGGGGGTTGCGGATTGTCGACCTTGCTGACCTCGACAGCTTGCCGGGAAAAATCGACAACCTCTTGGTGCATCACAATGCGTTGCGTCGCGGCTTTGGTCATGACGACGTTGATGCGGGCGCATTGCTAGAAAAGCTGCGCGCCGTTGCGCCGAAGATTACGCCGTTTGCAAAACCGGTCTGGCGTGAGCTGGATGCGGCGCATAAAGCCGGCAAGCGTATCCTGTTTGAAGGCGCGCAAGGCGTCCTCCTTGATGTTGACCACGGCACTTATCCTTATGTCACCTCATCGAACACCGTCGCCGGACAGGCGGCAACCGGCGCCGGTCTTGGGCCCCGCGCAATCGGTTATGTGCTCGGCATCGTCAAAGCCTATACCACGCGCGTCGGCGAAGGACCGTTCCCGACCGAGCTTGAAGACGCAATCGGGCAACGGCTTGGGGAGCGCGGTCATGAGTTCGGCACTGTCACCGGGCGCCAGCGCCGTTGTGGTTGGTTTGACGCCGCGCTGGTGCGGCAATCGCTGAAAATTGCCGGCGTTGACGGCATCGCGCTGACCAAGCTCGACGTCCTTGATGGATTTGACGAACTCAAAGTCTGCATTGGCTACCGCATTCACGGCGAGACCTATGATTACCTGCCCGCCGGCGCCGAGAACCAGGCCGCCGCCGAGCCGGTTTACGAGACCATGGAGGGCTGGGACGGAACCAGCGAAAAGGCGCGCTCCTGGGCCGATTTGCCAGCCGCGGCGGTGAAATATGTCCGTCGCATCGAAGAGCTGATCGAGACGCCAGTGGCGCTCGTTTCCACCAGCCCAGAGCGCGACGACGTGATTTTGATGCGCGATCCGTTTCAGGACTGACTAGATCATCGGGCGATTAAGAGGAATCGCCGGATGGTCTAGATTCTTTGTTGCGCGCCGGGTGTTGCGAAAAACCGGGTTCCACTTTTTCGTCCGGCGCTATAGGCCCCGCCTTATGCCGGGCCAGGCTCGCAAAGACGTGACAAATTCGGGCTAGGCGCATGCCCGCATAATGGGCTAAACTTCAACCAATACAGGAGTTTGCGATGAAGCGGCTGAAAGATTTTCTGTTCCCGGTGATCGTCGTTGCGGGCATCGCCATATTTGCTCTTTCCGGGCGCAATGCTGAGGCTGGCTCGGACTACCAATATGCCGGCGAGCCGGAAATTATCGTCGCGACGTTTTCTTCCGCCTGGTGCTCATCCTGCAAAATTTTAATTCCGCGTCTTGCGAAAGTCATTCCCGATTTTGCCGACAAGCCGGTGAAGTTTGTCGAGTTTGATTTCACTTTTGGCCAGCGTGAAGAAATTTACGCCCAGGCTGAAGCCGAAGGGCTGGGCGATCTTTATCCGCGCTATAAAGGCGCCACCGGTTTTGCCATTTTGGTTGATAACGACACCGGCGAGATCCTCGACATGCTGACGATCAATCATTCCAAAAAAGCCATGCGCGCGGCGATTTCCCAGGCGGTGGCGTTGGCTTCGCGCGACAGCGAAGAGGCGGCGCTCGCGAACTAGGCGGGCGGGCTCTGCGTCAGAGAGGTTTGAGCCTCTCATTTTCGTTATCTCTGACCGTCCGGGCGTGCCGGCTTTGTGACTGGCAAGCCGTCATTATGCGTGATAATTCCGGTATTCGTAGTTGGTGTGCTGAGCTTTGTTCGGCGCGCCGGTTTAAAAACAGCAAACTCATAAAGGGCAACGGCATGAAGGCGGGACCAAAGACGATGCGTGGAGCGATCATAACTATCTTGAGTTTTGTGGTTTGCAGCTTTGCGGCGGCGCAAGCGCGCTCCCCGGAGATCTATATCGACAAAGGCGGCGTATTCAGCGCCGCCTGGGACTATGCGGTTGGCGGGTATGATGTTGTCGCATATTTTGAGCTTGACGAAGGCGATGCGCCGGTCGCCGGCGCGGATGATTATGTGACGGACTATAAGGGGGCCCAATGGCGCTTCGCATCAGCGGAAAATCTTGCCAAATTTAAAGCCAATCCTGACCAATACCGCCCGCAATATGGCGGCTACTGCGCCTGGGCGATGGCCCGAGACAAATTCGCCAAAGGCGACCCGAAAGTTTGGTATGTATACGAAGGAAAACTATTCCTGAATGTCAGTCAGCGCTACAAGCGCGAATGGCTGGCTGAGATAGACCGCGACATCGCCCGCGCCAACGCCAACTGGCCGGAAATTCTAGATCGTCCGTAAGGCGCCTTTAGTTTCAACCCTACCTATCGCCGAATTCACTTGCAGAAAGCATCGTTTCGGAGCACACTCTATTTGTTCCGAGGGGCGTCCCGCCTGTCGACTATGTTCGACAGCTCGTGCGATGCACATCTTTCGGCTGCCGCTCTTTCCTCCTCTTGTGAGCGCCGGAAATCATGTGCGTCATACTAACAAGGTTAGAGCGAGCCTGGGCTTATGGGACTGAGACGAACCCTTTGCACCTGATCCGGGTCATGCCGGCGTGAGGGACGGAACGCAAAGTCGATTTCCTCATCGCCGGATCCCAAAGGCTTAGGCAGCGGTGAGGAAACCGATTGCTGAGCGGTTACACTCGTATCCGTCATAGGGGTATGCGCAATAATACGGGGGTTGGGGATGCGTAACGTATTGATCGGGGGAGGCCTTGGGCTTGCTATACTCAGCTTGGCCTGGCCAGCGGCGGCGGAAGTTCAGTTGGGGCTTCACCTCGGCTGGAACCAGACATCGTCAAGCGATGTAGAATTTACCGGGCCAGGCGGCGTAGATTTCAATATCGAAAACGTACCGTGGCAGGGGCTTTCTCTGCCGGGCAACGCCGGCTCGCCATATTGGGGGGCGCGCGCCACTTATTGGTTCAGTGACGGCTCCGGCTGGGGCGTGATGCTTGACTATACCCACGCTAAAATACGCGCGGTTTCCGATGCGACGGTCACGTTGACCGGCAATACCGGGGCGAGCGCAGCAGCGCCTGGCGATTATGCGGTGTCGGCGTTGTTTGACCGTCTGGAGTTTACCGACGGCATTTCATTTGTAACGCTAAGCGCGATGTATCGGTTTCAGCCGATCAGTAAGTTTCAACCTTATGTCGGTGTTGGCGGCGGGCTAAGTATTCCGCATGTCGAGGTGACGGGCGGCGCGCTTTCGGCTTTGCCTACGACATTCAGCTATGAAATTGGCAGCGCAACCGTGCAGGCGCTGGCTGGCGTTGATTTGCCCCTGAACGATATGGTCTCACTTTATGGCGAGTTCAGATTGAACTACACGCCTGTGAATGCGCCCCTGTCCAATAGCGCATTTGAAATCGACACCGATCTTTTCACCAAACAGCTGCTGTTCGGCGTCGCGCTGCATTTTTGACGCCGGCTGCCGGAATGTGTGCGCATTGAGGCCCGCGCGCTTTTCCTTGCTCGCCGCGCGCGCCTTTGCTAGACAGGGTGCAGTATTTCCGAGGGGCGCGGGCCGAACCCGCTGAGACTGTGTTTTTTCTATCCGTTCAGAAAACGTCACACAGGCACCCTTTGAACCTGATCGGTTAAGACCGGCGTAGGGACGGAGCGCATGAACGAAATCAAAGACATATTACTGGTCGGCGAAAAGGTGCTCTGGTCGGGTCGACCGCAACTAGTTTCACGCATTGCGATTGCTTATGGTTTGTTTGCATTGGTGTTGATCAGTGTCTTTTCCTTGCCACTCGTTCACGCGGCGATGACTGGCGACATGTCGGTCTTTGAACAGCTAAACGTTACGATCAACGAAGAGAAAGTGACCGCTGAAACCCCCATTTCGGTGGTCTACTCTACACTTGTGTTGCTTGCATTCATGTTTGTGATTTTTGGCGGGGCAACTGCGCTATGGATGGTCTCGAGTCTGCGAAGATCGTTTTGGCTAACCGATTTGCGAGCAATCATTAAAACAGATTTTCCCTTAGCGAAGACCACAAGCATCAATTTGGCGAACACATTTGTTGTTCAAAGAACCGGCAGACGCGCCATTGGGACTGTGACGTTATTTCCAACACAACCGGGGCTTTTGTCACGCCTAATGGCTTTGTATCAGGTACCGGCTAATTCACTTACGAATATCGAAAAACCGCATGATATTGAGATTTTGATTCTCAATACGATTGCGCAGTTGCGCAAGGAGCAAATGCAATGAACAAACACACCCCGCAGTCGGAATTCAAAACCCCGCAGGTCACCGCCGGGCCGTTGCCTGCCAGCCGCAAGGTCTATGTCAAAGGCGATCAGTATCCGGATTTACGGGTGCCGGTGCGCAAGATTGATTTGCACGCTACCGCCAACGAGCCGGCAGTGCCGGTCTATGACGCTTCGGGGCCTTATTCCGATCCGAACGTAACGGTTGATCTGGAAAAAGGTCTTGCCCGCCCGCGCACGGCGTGGGTTAAAGCGCGTGCGGCCCAATACAACAATAATGTAGAGGAATATGACGGCCGCGACGTTAAGCCGGAAGATAATGGCGGCGCGTCGGGGCAACATCTGGCGCGCCAGTTCCCGGTGAAAAACAAACCCCTACGCGGAACCGGAACCGGCCCCGTCACGCAATATGAGTTTGCCAAAGCCGGGATTGTCACCGCCGAGATGGAATATGTGGCGATCCGCGAAAACCTTGGCCGCAAGGAGATGGTTGCGGGCGCAGAGGATGCCGTCGCGCAGGGGGAAAGCTTTGGCGCGGAAATTCCGCCCTTTATCACGCCGGAATTCGTGCGCGAGGAAATCGCACGCGGCCGGGCGATCATCCCCGCCAATATCAACCACCCGGAATCCGAACCGATGATCATTGGCCGGAACTTCCTGGTCAAGATTAACGCCAATATCGGCAATTCGGCGGTCGCCTCCTCGGTGGAAGAGGAAGTCGACAAAATGGTGTGGGCGGCGCGCTGGGGCGCGGACAATGTCATGGACCTGTCGACGGGGCGCAATATTCACAACACCCGCGAATGGATTATCCGCAACGCGCCAGTGCCCATTGGCACGGTGCCGATCTATCAGGCGCTGGAAAAAGTCAACGGCGTCGCCGAGGACCTCTCATGGGAGGTTTATCGCGACACGCTAATCGAGCAGGCCGAACAGGGCGTTGATTATTTCACCATCCATGCCGGCGTGCGCCTGCCCTATATTCACCTAACGGCGGACCGCGTCACCGGCATTGTCTCTCGCGGCGGGTCGATTATGGCGAAATGGATGCTCGCCCATCACCGCGAAAGCTTTCTCTATACGAACTTTGACAAGATTTGCGAGATTATGCGGACCTATGACGTCTCGTTTAGCCTCGGCGATGGGCTCCGCCCCGGCTCCATAGCTGACGCCAATGATCGTGCGCAATTTGCCGAGCTGGAAACGCTTGGCGAGCTGACTAAGATTGCCTGGGCCCATGGCTGTCAGGTGATGATCGAGGGACCGGGCCATGTGCCGATGCACAAGATCAAGGTCAACATGACCAAACAGCTGGAGACATGCGGCGAGGCGCCGTTTTATACGCTCGGCCCGCTCACCACCGACATTGCCCCCGGTTACGACCACATCACCAGCGGCATCGGCGCGGCGATGATCGGCTGGTTCGGCACGGCGATGCTGTGTTATGTGACGCCCAAGGAGCATTTAGGCCTGCCCGACCGCGACGACGTCAAAACTGGCGTCATCACCTACAAACTCGCCGCCCACGCGGCGGACCTGGCAAAGGGCCACCCGGCAGCACAGATGAGGGACGACGCAGTCAGCCGAGCACGCTTCGACTTCCGCTGGGAGGACCAGTTTAACCTAAGCCTCGACCCGGAAACCGCGCGGTCGTTCCACGACCAGACCCTCCCCAAAGAAGCCCACAAGGTAGCCCACTTCTGCTCCATGTGCGGCCCAAAATTCTGCTCCATGAAAATCACTCAAGACGTACGCGACTACGCCGACGGCCTCAGCGACAACGAGAAGAAAGACCTCGCCGACATGAGCGAGAAAGGCATGAAAGAAATGAGCGCAAAATATAAAGCGATGGGCTCGGAGCTTTATCTGGAGGCCGAGGCGGTGAAGAAGGCGAATGAGGGGTTGTAGCGCGAGATGACGAGCGTTAGCGATTTACGCCAACGAATTCACGAAAAATCCCACAAGTACCCAGTCTTTGATTCTGTGCGGCGGGAAGGTCGTGACCATAATAAATTTTATGGTGCTACTGACACGTTGGTTGCCGTTTCTGACGCGCTGGCACAATTCGACGGTATGAAGCGTAAGCCTACGTTGTTGGAGTGTTACGGTTTCCTGCAAGTACTCTATGTAGCGCAGGATGCAGTAAAAATTTTAAGCGAAAGCGTGGGGCTCGGCGACTGGAAGTATGGAAGGCCGACTAGTTGTTTGGCGCGGATACGGGACTTACGAAATAGGGTTTGCGGCCACCCCGCCCATAGCAGCAAGACTTCGAAAGAGTACGAAATTTCATCTTCTTTTATAGACCGCGAGTCAATTTCTGCTTATGGGTTTTCGGCCGTAATTTACTACGAAAAGCGATGGGAAGAAGTTGAAATCAATTTTCAAAAATTGAGCAGTCAAAATGAAAAGGGATTATACGATCAGATGATCCAAATCGAGGGTCAGATGGACAGTATGCATGCTCAGTTTCTCACTGAGATGAGGGGCAATGAGAAGGTCTCGAAATTTCTCGACGGTTATTCATACGCCTTGAGTAAATTGAGTTTTGATCCCGTCAATGATTGCGAAGGTGTTAGGCCGAAAATGTCAGCACCTCGCCTAAAAAGCTATATGGGTGATTTAATTGACGTCTTTTGCAGAATTCAGACACGAAAAGATTTGATTGATAGGGCTAAAGAGATCATCGCGGGAGTTGATTGGTATATGAGGTTGCTAGAAAAATACGAATCCCGACCGGGGACCTTGTATAAACTGAATTTAGTTTATGATGGGCTTGCGAAGGGTATTGATAGTCTGGTTGATGAAGTTAGATCGTTGCGAGGCGATAGGAATTGATTCAGGCTTTCAGTTTTATTTAGCCCCCCTCCGTCAGCTTCGCTGACACCTCCCCCGTGAACGGGGGAGGAAAAGGTTGGGCTTGCTGTGAGGTTGGTGAGCAACATTGAGGTAGGCTCTTTTCTTCCCCCGCTTGCGGGGGAAGTGGCCGCGAAGCGGTCGAAGGGGGTTGCTTGCCCCATCCCCCAAACCCGCATACCCCAAACCACCAACAACAAAGGACCCCGCCATGGCTATCGCGCTTCTTTCCGTCGGTCTCTTAGGGCTCCTCGTCTTCCTTCTTGGCGCGAATGTTTCGCGCGAGCGGCGTTCGGTTACTATCACGCAGCATGAGGCGGAGGCTGATCCGGCAAGTGCTTTGCGCCGGGCAATCCGCGCCCATGGCAATTGCATTGAATATGTGCCGATGCTGTCGCTGATGATCCTTGCGCTGGGCTTGCGGCTCCCGCTGTTGCCGGGGTGGATTGCGGCGCTGATGCTTGCCGCGGTTGCGTCGCGCTATATCCATGCGGTTGGTATTTTGACGGGCGGCAGCGTGCATGAGGCCAATGCGCTGAAAAAGATCGGCGCCGCCGGCACCTATCTTACCGGCGCGGTGCTATCGGTTGTTCTCATCATTCGGGCGATTGCGTTGTTTTAGGGCGTCGGACGGGGGCTTTTCCTTCTCCGTCATCCCGGATGCGCTGCGGTGTGAAATGCTGCTTCGCTGGTCCGGGACCTCTCTCGGCAAATGCGGAACCTGACGCAACAGATCCCGGACCAGCAGTGCATCACTTCGTGACGCAATGCATCCGGGATGACGGGGACGGATAGGGAAGCGGGCGGACACCGGAGAAAACCGCGCAAACCCACGCAACTTATTGGCATTCGCAGGTGCGGAAAATACAACCCAGAGAGGGTAGTCTTCCCTTAAACCCATATTTGGTGAAAAGTTATCCTCATCGATTCGGGGCGCCTTATGATGCGTCTCGATGAAAAAAGTCAGGCTGAAAGGATTGTTATTGTGACGACGCGCGCGCTGATCGACCATATTGTGCTGCTGGCCGGCGATATCACCGCCAGCGCCGCCTGGTATGATGCTTTCCTGGGTGTTTTGGGTTTTCGCAAAACCCGCGCCCATGTTTATCTGGGCCCGGACGATTGGGTGGTGGATTTGCGTGCGGCGAGCGGCAGCGCCGAGGCTTATGGCCGCTACAATGTCGGCCTCAACCATATCGGGCTGCGCGTAGAGGACGCCGATGCGGTGTTGGCGGTGCGCAAGGCGTTCGCCGCCAAAGGTTTTGAGGTTCCCGAGCCGCAAATTTTTAAAGGCGAGATAACTGCCGTGTTCTTCGTTGACCCGGACGGCATGCGCTGGGAAATCAGCCACGAAATTAGCGCGCTCCTATGACGCGCGCCCTAAACCCCGTCTTCGCAAACCGCCCGCAGTCGATTTTCCCGACCATGTCGGCGCTGGCGCGCGCCCATGATGCGATTAATCTGGGCCAGGGTTTCCCCGACGAAGACGGGCCGCAGGAAATTCGCGATCTTGCCGCGCGCGCGATTGCGTCTGGGCCGAACCAATATGCGCCGGTTGAAGGCATCGCAGAGTTGCGCGAAGCGGTGGCGGCGGACAATAAGCGGTTTTACGGGCTCGATATTGATGCGCAAACGGAGACGCTGGTGACTTCGGGCGCCACCGAAGCGCTGGCGGCGGCGTTTTTGGGGTTCCTCGCGCCCGGCGACGAGGCGGTTTTGCTGGCGCCATTTTATGAATGTTACGCGCCGCAAATCGAGGCGACGGGCGCGACGATCCGGTTTGTGACGTTGACGCCGCCGCAATGGCGCCTTGACGCCGCCGCGCTGGAGCGCGCGATTACCGAAAAGACAAAACTCATCGTCATCAACACGCCGCATAATCCGCTCGGCAAGGTGATGAGCCGCGAAGAGCTAGAGATGATCGCGGATGCTGCGCGCCGGCATGATTTGATCGTGGTGTGCGACGAAGTCTACGAGCATCTGGTGTTTGACGGCGCGGCGCATAGTACGCTGATGACGCTGCCGGATATGTTTGAGCGCACCATCCGCATTGGCTCGGCGGGCAAGACATTTTCCGTGACCGGTTTTCGCATCGGCTATGTCACCGGCCCGGCCGACCTCATCACCGGGGTGATGAAGGCGCATCAACACCTCGCCTATACCTCGCCGGCGCCATTGCAACAGGCGGTAGCGTTCGGGCTCGCGCTCGGCGATGCGTATTACGAGAAATTCGTTGCCGACATGCAAGCCAAGCGCGATCTTCTGGCAGAAGGGCTCCGCGCGGCGGGGTTTGATGTGTTGCCCTGCGCCGGGACGTATTTCATCACCGTTGATATTACCTCGGTCGGGCGAGACGACGACGCTGCGTTCTGCCGGGAGATAACCGAACACGCGAAGGTCGCCGCAGTGCCGCTATCGGCGTTTTACCATCCGTCGATTACCGATGCGCCGCGCAATTACGCGCGGTTTTGCTTCTGTAAGCGTGCGGAAGTTTTAACCGAAGCGGCGCGGCGTCTGGCGGCGTATTTTAGCGAAGGCGGTAAAAGATGAGGCCAACCAAAGCCGCTGTCATTCAGGCCGGCGCGACGCTTTTCGACACCGCCGCGACGCTTGAGAAGTTTGAACGTCTCGCGGGCGAGGCGGCGTCCGCCGGCGCGGGGCTTTGCGTCTTTCCCGAAGCGTTTATCGGCGGCTATCCCAAGGGCGTCCATTTTGGCGCGCCGGTGGGTTCGCGCTCGCCCGAGGGGCGCGATCTTTTTCGGCGTTATTTCGACGGCGCGATTGATGTTCCGGGGCGGGAAGCCAAACGCATGGGCGAGATTGCCGGCGATCTGAAACTCGATATCGTCGTCGGCGTGATCGAGCGCGCATCCGCAAGCGAAGGCGGCGGGACGCTTTATTGCACGGCGCTGTGTTATGGCGCCGACGGCGCATTGCTCGGCAAGCGCCGAAAGCTGATGCCGACGGCGGCTGAACGGGTGATCTGGGGCATGGGCGACGGCTCGACCCTGGAGGCGTTTGATGCGCGCAGCGGACGCATTGGCGCCGTCATCTGCTGGGAGAATTTCATGCCGATGACGCGCATGAGCCAGTATGCGCAAGGCGTTGAAATTTACTGCGCGCCAACGGTCGATGACCGCGAGGCGTGGACGTCGCTGATGCGCGTTGTCGCGCTGGAAGGGCGCTGTTTTGTGCTGTCCGCTAACCAGTTTATGACGCGCGCCGATGCGCCCGATGATTTTAACCCCATCCAGGGCGATGATGCGGACACGGTATTGATCAATGGCGGTAGCGTGATTTTTTCGCCGTTGGGCGAGCTGCTTGCCGGGCCGGTGTTTGGCGAAGAGACGATTTTGTTTGCGGATTTAAACCCGGACGAGATCGCTCGCGGCAAAATGGATTTCGACGTCGCCGGACATTATGCGCGGCCGGATGTGTTTACGCTTGAGATTGATCGCGCGAAGCGGTCGCCGGTTAGATGAGAGTGTAGATAGTTCGTAGCCGGAATAAATTGCTCAAGCGCCGCCGCTCTTTTGTGTGTCGGTCCAGTAAGACACGCATGGGATTTTTGTCTTGTCGCAGCGGTCAGCATATTTCCGGGCAATTTCGGAAACCTCGTCCATCAGTCCCGCCTCAAGCGTTATAGGGTCGAGGCCGAGCCCTAACAGGCGCTGGTTTTCGACGTCGAGATCGTTTTCCGCCGCCTCATTGCGCGGATTGTTGACATTGGTGATTTCGGCGCCGGTTTTGTCGGCGATCATTTTCGCTAAATCGCGCACTCGGTGGGTCTCGGTCATCTGGTTGAGAATTTGCACGCGCTCGCCATGTTGCGGCGGGTTTTCAACTGCAAGCTGGATGCATTTTACGGTATCTTGAATATGAATGAACGCCCGCGTCTGCCCGCCCGTGCCATGCACCGTCAAGGGGTGGCCAACGGCGGATTGCATCAAGAACCGGTTGAGGACAGTGCCGTAATCGCCGTCATAATCGAACCGGTTGATCAGCCGTTCGTCCTTGCGGGTCTCTGCGGTTTGCGTGCCCCAGACAATCCCTTGATGAAGGTCGGTGACTTTCAGACCGTCGTTTTTATTATAGAACGCAAACAGCAGCTGGTCCTGGGTTTTGGTCATGTGATAAATCGAACCGGGATTAGCGGGATACAAAATTTCCTGGCGAATTTCGCGGCCGTCATCGGTTTCGATTTTAATTGGCAGATAGCCTTCAGGAATTTTCATGCCGGCGGTGCCGTAACCATAAACGCCCATGGTGCCGAGATGGACGAGATGGGCGTCGATGCCGGATTCAACAATCGCCGCCAGCACATTGTTGGTGGCGTTGATATTGTTATCGACCGTATAGCGTTTGTGGTAGGAGGATTTCATCGAATAGGGCGCCGCACGCTGCTCGGCGAAATGGATGATGGCGTTCGGTTTTTCCTCTTCAAGAAGGTGCAACAGCCGCGCATAATTTTTCGCGACATTGATATTTTCAAACCGGATGTCCTTACCGGAGATTTCTTTCCAGGCGCCAAGGCGCACGGAAATCGGCTTGATCGGCGTCAGCGATTCCACTTCCAGCTCAACGTCGATTTTCCGGCGTGACAAATCATCGATAATGGTGACCGCATGGCCAAGATTGGAAAGATGCAGCGATGTTGGCCAGCCGCAAAATCCGTCGCCCCCAATAACCAGGATTTTCATAACCATCTCCATACCGCGCTGTATATATTAGTTTTTCGGCCCCTCATTCTCATAGAGCGGGCGAGGCGGGATAGGCAACCCCTGCGGCCAGTGTTTGTTTCAGCGGCTCACTGCGCGGCTTTCAAAAAATCGCCGCCGGGGCCTATTTTCTGCTCAGCGTATCAATGATTTGGCGCAAGCGGACCCGCCAATCGGGCATGGCGACGCCAAAATCCCGCTCGATTTTGCCGCAGTTAAGATGGGTGTTGAGCGGGCGCGTCGCCGGCGTTGGATATTGCGTGGTGGGTATCGGCGCGACCGCGACCGACAGCCCGGCATAGTCAAATATCTTGCCGGCGAATTGCGCCCAGCTCACCGTCGGCGCACCCTGATAATGATAAATTCCCTCTCCGGGCGCGCCACGATGTTTCTTTGCGGCAATCGTCAGAAGCGTTTTGGCGATGTCGCGCGCCGGCGTCGGTCCGCCGATCTGGTCGGCGACAATAGAAAGGCTATCGCGTCCTGCGCCAAGCCGCAGCATGGTTTTGACGAAGTTGTCGCCAAATTCTGAAAACACCCAGGAGGTGCGTATTATTATTGCTTGCGGGTATGCCGAGAGCACGGCCTGTTCGCCGGCAAGTTTTGTTTGCCCGTAAACATTAAGCGGATTTGCAGCGTCGGTTTCCCCGTAGGGCGCCTCCGACTTGCCGTCGAAAATATAATCACTCGACAGATGAATGAATTGCGCGCCGGCGGCTTTTGCGGCAAGCGCCATTTCGCCCGGCGCGTTTGCGTTCACTTGCGCGGCCGCGTCTTGTTCTTCTTCGGCTTTGTCAACAGCGGTGTAAGCGGCGGCGTTTATCACTATGTCGGGCTGATGCGCGGCGATGGCTTTTTGTGCGGCGCCCTCTTGCATCAGGTCAGCCTCATTGCGGCTCAGCGCAACCAACCCGTCGCCGGCTTCTTCCTGCAGGCAACGCGCAACCTGGCCGTTCCGCCCGAAAACAACAATGCGCATCGTGTTGTCGCCTTTCTGCTGGCCTGTTATTTTAACCCCTGACGAGCTGTCACGTCAAAACCGCCGTCGCGAATTTTCGTCCACCAGTCTTTGTTGTCGAGATACCAGCGCACGGTTTGGTGCATGCCTTCCTCGATAGTGACTGACGGCGCCCAGCCAAGCTCGCGCTCAATCTTGTCGCAGTTAATCGCATAGCGATGGTCATGGCCCGGACGGTCCGTGACAAATTTAATCAGGTTTTCGTGGGGCGCGGCGCGCGCATCGGTGAGCTCGTCGTCAAGAATGGCGCATATCATTTTCACCAGTTCAAGATTTGTGCGTTCCGCGCGTCCGCCAATATTGTAAGTCTCGCCCGGCGCGCCTTGCTGTGCGACCAGCAACAACGCGTCCGCATGATCGCCCACATGCAGCCAGTCGCGGACATTATCGCCCTTGCCATAGACCGGGATATCCTTGCCCTCCAGCGCATTGATGATGACTACCGGAATGAGCTTTTCGGGAAACTGATGTGAGCCATAATTGTTCGAGCAATTGGTGACGACGACGGGAACGCCAAAGGTCTCGGCCCAGGCGCGGGCCAACATGTCTGAGGAGGCCTTGGCGGCAGAGTAGGGTGAATTGGGTTGGTAGGGTGAGGTTTCCGTAAACGCGCCGGTCGGCCCCAGCGATCCGTACACCTCGTCGGTCGAAATATGATGAAAGCGAAACCCCTTAGGCGCGGCGCCGGCCGCAATATAACCGCGCGCCGCTTCCAGCAGGCAATAGGTGCCGATGATGTTGGTGTCGATGAACGCGCGCGGCCCGTCAATCGAGCGGTCGACATGGGTTTCGGCCGCCAGATGCATCACCGTGTCGGGTTTGAAGTCGGCAAACAAAGCCGCCATCGCCGGCTGGTCGCAAATGTCTTTTTGCGCAAACTGATAGCGCTCATGGCCGGCGACGCTGGCGATGTTTTCCGGGTTCGCCGCATAGGTAAGCTTGTCGATATTGAGCACATCATGGCCGTCGCCAATCGCCTGGCGCACCACCGCCGATCCAATAAACCCGGCCCCGCCGGTCACCAATAGCCGCATCATTTTCTCCAAACCTTAAACAAGTAGGTTAAAGCAAGTTTCGCGCCGGCGTCATAGGGATCGGACGGACAAAGCGGGAGAATTTTATGAGGCCCGCCTTCGCAAAAGCTACGGCGAGACAGTCTTCGCCTAGCGTCATGGCCGTAAACAAAATCAGCTATAGTCTATAAGGCTGGCCTGCCAAGCCGAAGCCAACACGTTGGCAAAGGAAGGTGGAGCAAACCGAACAAATCGAACCGGGTTTTGGCATTTTGCAGGATTGGGAAACCGTCTTTGCAAGACGCATCTGATTTTTTGGAGCCACCGTCATAAACTCGATTGATCAAAGCGCCGGAGGGTGTTTGGGAGGTTGTCCGAGCTTACTGGAAAAAAACTATGAATGTCATTTTTGGCCAGTCTTGCCGTTTGTCATATTGGGCCCGATGACGGATTACGGACCTTTTTAGGCAGCCGGCTGGGATGGGCTGAAAGGCCCTTTTGAACCTTTTAGCGTACGGTCGCCGCTCAACACTTGAATGTTCAGTAGAATTGCACACGCGTTCGCGACGAGATAACCTCGCCGTCGATAAGGCGCGGCGCCATCAAATAGATCGCGCAGAGCCATGAAGAGGCGCGGGCCTCATGGAGGGGGGCAAAATGCTTGGACGTTTAACGACTATATTATGTGGTCTGGCGCTGGTCGCGGTTTTAATGATTGCTATCGCATGGGCGACGTCGTCGGACCCTAAAAAAAACCCGGCAAGCTTTGAGGCGGAACCCATCGTAGTGGGTGTTGCACGGGCCGATCAGGCGATAACGCTGGCGCAATTCAAGACGACTGCTGGCGAGACCGCCACGATCTTGGTCTTGGACTACGACAGCGGCCGCGTGTCAGGTATCGATCTCTTCAAGCTAGGCGCGCCGCGGCTTGAAGATCCCTTTGCAGTTCTGGAAGCGGTTACCCGCGACAGCTTGCGCAATGCGGCCGTGGATGATGTCGCGCGGATTGTTGTGCCCGTAGAACAGTTGCTGCCTGCCGGTCCCGGCGGCGCCCGCCATATCGGCATCGGTACGAACTTCCCCGAGCACGCCGAAGAGAGCTCAAGCGATTCCGTATTCAACTTCCCGAAGTTCGGCGCCGCGACGCCGGCGCGGACTATTGTCCAAGTCGAACCCGGCGTTCTACTCGACTATGAAGTTGAACTCTGCATGCGTTTCGACCGCGATGTGTCGTCTCTGGCAGACTTTGACGCCGCAACGAAGGGCGTGTTCCTGTGTTCCGATTTCACCAATCGGACCGCATTGGTCGAACTTGTCGACCCCGATAATCTTGATTCCGGCTATGGTTTCAGCGACGCCAAAAGCGGGCTGGGCTTTTTTCCTACCGGTCCCTTCCTCGTCATACCGCAGGATTGGGCGGCCTTCGTTTCAGATGTCCGCATGACCACAGAACTCAATGGCGAGCCGCGGCAGGATGCGCGCGGCGGTGAGATGATCCTCGATTTCCGTCAGCTCACTGAGAAGGTGCTCGCAGACATGGCCGAGCCGCGCTTTTTCTACCGGGATGAGTTCTATCGCCTTGCGCGGGACGGCCGTATCGCGGCTGACATGGCTTTGATGTCTGGAACGTCTGAGGGCGTGATCTTCACCCCGCCCGTCCGGCATGACTATATCGAAGCGCTGCTCACCTATCTGATAACAGGCGGTCCGCTGGCCGGCCGTGACTTGATGGAGGTGGCCATACAGGTATTCATCAACAACGAGCTTGCCTCCGGCCATTTCCTGCAGGGAGGCGACGAAGTTACGTATCGGTCTTCCGCCCTTGGCGACATTGTGGTGTCGGTCGTGGATTGAGTGCAGAAAAGGCAAAATAGGGTGTAGAGCGGAAAATCCAGTTTTGCGCCCACTCGCAGATGTTTGCTGGCCTCGCTTCAAACGTCTGTCATGGGCGAAAAATTGTCATTCGATAGATACGGACGAATGACTGCTTTCGATACGCTACTCAGAAGTTTGTTGAAATCTATGAGTTTCCACCCCAACCACAAAACGGTATGGGCAATCCTGAATTTTTTTCCATAAGACCGTGGTGGAGCTTTCGGAGCAAAGTTCGAACCCGAAGGGTTCGCAAGGGCGACGGCCCGCCGCCCGGTCAGGGCGCCCCATCGGAGGCGCCTCTTCGCGCCGTGAGATATGTATAATGGTGGTGGAGCTAGGCGGAATCGAACCGCCGACCTCTTGCATGCCATGCAAGCGCTCTCCCAACTGAGCTATAGCCCCGATATTTTAACGCGCCGGAAAGGGAAGCCGACGGTAGACAAAACTGACGCAGACGGAAGATGGAAACTAGCTGTCCGGTTCTGGCCGCACAAGCGTCTTCTTAGTCCGTGTCGCCGGTGGGTTTGACGATGGTGGCGGCTACGTCGTCGTCGTCATCGTCGGCAACCAGAAGACCCTTTTCGTCGGCCTCATCGTCATCTTCAACATCGACCGTGATGCCTTCAATTTCACTCAACTCGTCATCATCATCATCATCGTCACTATCGCCATCGCCATCGCCATCAAGCCCGGGTCGTCGGTTTGACTTCGCGCCTTTCTTTTCATCATCGGCATTTTTAAGCGTGGTTTCCTGCGCTGGTTTTGCCGCTTCTTCTTTTGGTTTGGCCTCGCCGGTTTCCTCAGCGCGCGTTTTGCGCGGCTTCAGGAGGGCTTCGGGAACGAAATCATGGTCGCATTTCGGGCAATGCGCGGGTTCTTTGCAGAGGTCGTAAAATCGCGCGCCGCATTCCGGGCAATCGCGCTTAATGCCAAGTTCTGGTTTGCTCATGGGTGTCGCCGGTTCTGTTTGTGACTAGCCCAACGGGCGATTAACAGGAACCGCCCGGTGTTCTAGATTCGTTGTTGCGCGCCAGATTTTGCGAAAAACCGGTTTCCACTTTTTCGCCCGGCGCTACTGAAAAAACGCGGCTCGTGTTGCCACGGGGCGAGGCCGCTGTCAAAAGGAATGCGGTCTGAAATGCTATAAAAGTTCAAGAAAGTGGAGATCTGATGGCGGCGCAAGGCGGCGGAGCACTATCGCGGAAGGCTGGCGCGCTGAGCGGCGCGGCCCCGGCCCCGGGCGATAAGTCGATTTCCCATCGCGCCTTGATCTTTGGCGCGCTGGCGCGCGGGACCAGCCATATCACTGGGCTGTTGGAGGGCGATGACGTGTTGCGCACGGCTGCGGCCATGCGTGCGCTCGGCGCAGAGGTGGAGCGCGCCGGCGGCGTCTGGCGGGTGGATGGCGCGCCCTGGCGGACGCCGGACCAGGTGCTTTATTTCGCCAATTCCGGCACTGGCGCGCGGCTGGTGATGGGCGCGGTCGCTGGCGCCGGCATTGGCGCGGGTTTTGCGGGCGATGCGTCTTTGTGTGGCCGCCCCATGGGCCGGGTGCTTGAACCCCTGGGGATGATGGGCGTTGTCGCGAAATCCCATGGCGGCCGGTTGCCGGTTGAGATATTGGCGGGTGGGGACCTCACCGCCGTTAAATGTGTGCTCGCCAAGCCGTCGGCGCAGGTGAAATCGGCAATCCTGCTCGCCGCCCTCGGCGCAAACGGCGTGACGCAAATCCATGAGCCCGTACTGTGCCGCGATCACACCGAGCGCATGTTGGCTGCTTTTGGCGTCAAGCTCGGCATTAAAGACGACGGTGAGGTGGGGCGCATCTTGTCGCTTGCCGGCGGCCAGACTTTAACGCCCACCGATGTTAGCGTTCCGGGCGATCCGTCCTCGGCCGCGTTCCTGGCGGCCGCGGCGTTAATTACGCCCGGCTCGGAAATCACCATTACCAATGTCCTGGTCAATCCGCTGCGCTTTTACCAAACCGTGCGCGAGATGGGCGGCGATGTCTCTTTTGAAAATGAGCGCACCGAAAGCGGCGAACCGGTGGCGGATATTTGTGTGCGCCATAGTGTTCTACACGGCATTGAAACCCCAGCCGAGCGCGCGCCGTCAATGATTGATGAATATCCAATCCTTGCGATTGTCGCGGCTTACGCTCATGGCGAGACGATGATGCGCGGTCTGGAAGAGTTGCGGGTCAAGGAAAGCGACCGGATTGCTTCGGTCGAAGCCGGTCTTGCCGCCTGCGGCGTAGATGTGGCGAGCGGCGAGGATTGGCTGCGCGTGCGCGGACAAGGCCAGGCGCCAAAGGGCGGCGCGCGGGTGAAAACCAACCACGACCACCGCATCGCCATGAGTTTCTTAACCATGGGGCTGGCGAGCAACGAACCGGTGGAAATTGACGACGCATCGATGATCGCGACAAGTTTTCCGGAATTCTTTCAGCTTGTCAGCCGGCTTGGTGGTGAAATTATTGCGCGCCAGTAATCCACATTGCGATCACATCTTGCTATTTCGGCGCGCCTGCGGATAAGTCAGTCCCCGATGGGACAGTCGGAAAATTCTACGCCTATGCCGACACCTTTGGTTGTCGCGCTTGATGGGCCTGCTGCATCGGGAAAGGGCACGCTCGCGCGTCTGATTTCCGATCAATATACTTTTGCGCATCTCGATACCGGCACGCTCTATCGCGGTGTTGCCTGGCTCGTGCTGGAGGCTGGCGGCGACCCGGCCGACCATGACGCTGCGGCTGCGGCGGCGCGTGACTATGCGATTGAGAAAATCGCCGGCGCCGATATCCGAACCGGGGAAGTTGGCGCGGCGGCCAGTGTGGTGGCGGCCAATGGCGAGGTTCGCGCCGCGCTGCTGGAGTTCCAGCGTCGCTTCGCCACTCACCCGCCCAAACGGGTTGGCGGGGCGGTGTTGGACGGGCGCGATATCGGCACCGTGGTGTGCCCGGATGCGACGGTGAAGTTTTTCGTCACCGCAAGCGCCAAAGTGCGCGCCCACCGGCGCTGGCTGGAGCTGTCGGCGGGCCGGCCGGACCTCACGGAAGCTGATGTTTACAGGGATTTGCTGGAACGCGACGAGCGCGACGCCGCCCGTGATAATGCCCCCATGACGGCCGCTGACGATGCGGGGAGTTGCTAGACACCACTCATTTGTCTATAGACGCGGCCTTCGCGGCGGCGCGCCGCGTGATTGACGGCGTTTTCCGGCGCTGCGGCTGATATCAGCCCGGCGGCGGCCTCTGGTTCTAGAAAACGTGTTTTTGTGTCCGTCTATCGCGACCTTGCGCCGCTATTTTTGAAACTCGGCTCATTTGTCCGACAGGCCTTGAACTATCGGAAAGACCGCCGGAGCAACCGGTAGGCAGGAAAGCTGAACTGAACTGGAGACTGTGACCTAGTGTCTGCTACTGAAACCCTTAACCCGTCCCGCGACGATTTCGCGGAAATGCTCGAAGCATCCTTAGTTGGCCGTCAAGATTTTGAAGAAACGGTCGTCA
>JAADIQ010000062.1 GCA_013151255.1 Alphaproteobacteria bacterium | reverse complement strand
CTGGCGGGCGGCTCAACGGAAACCTCCTGGCGGCCGGCTTTGCGGTTAACGCCAATAAAGTCGCCGCCAGCTGGTCGCGTATTGCTGAACGGGCGCAGCGGATTTTCACCGAACGCAAGACCGCGCTGGCCGGCGCGGCGCGGGTTTTGGAAACGGTCTCTTACGCCCGTGTCTTGGAGCGCGGCTTTGCGCTGGTGCGCAATGAGGCCGGCGTGGTGATCCGCCGGGCGGGTGATGTCGCCGCTGGCGCGCGCGGGCAAATCCAGTTTGCGGATGGCGCCCGCGATGTTGCATTCGGCGGCGGCGCGACAAAGCCCAAAACTCCGCCGGCAAAACCATCCGCCAAAAGCCCTTCAAAACCCAAGGCCAATCCGCGCCAGGCCCCGCGCCAACAAAGGCTCTTTGACTAGCGGACAGAGGCTGCGCTAAAATTTCAGAAGTTTAAGGACAGAGGCTGCACATGAACCCGTTTGATTCCGTCAGCGCCGCCAAGGAAGCGGTGGTTGAGTATGGCGATGCAGAATTTCACATCGTTGCGCCGGGCTCATACGTTACCTGCGCGATCACCGGTAAACAGATCAAATTAACCGATTTGCGCTACTGGAATGTCGATAGTCAGGAACCCTATGCCGATGCGGATGCGGCGATGAAGGGGTTTGGATATGGAGCGAGGCCGTGATGCGTTTGGGTAGTTTTATTTTGTTGTCTTTCGCTGCCGCATGCGCCGCCGCCCCGGCGCAGGAAACTGTGAGCGCGCCGGCGCCAGTGCAAGTGCAAGTGCAAGTCTCGCCGCCACCGCCGATTGCGCTGCCGGTGGATCGCAAGACTGCAAATTCCGGCGTCAGCGACGAGGAGATGCGCGCCCGCCGCGCCAATTACGCTGAAGCAATGCTTGATGTCGCCGAGCGCCAGAAAGTTTTCGATGACGAACCGACGCGGTTTTCTCTCAGCGGTTCATTCGTGCAGGGAGGGCTGGTTTTCGGCCAGACCGAGCCTGGCGCGACGGTGCGGTTTGATGGCGACGACGTTATGGTCGGCGCGGACGGGCGGTTTGTTTTCGGCTTCGGGCGCGACAGCGCGCCGACATCGCTGGTGGTTGTCACGCACCCCGATGGCGCGGTGGAGCGCCATGCCATGGAGATTGAAGACCGCGACTTTCCGGTGCAGCGCATTGACGGTTTGGACCAGTCAAAAGTCTCCGGCTTTACGCCTGCACAGCTGGAGAATCGCCATCGACAGCGCCAAGAAAAAGGCCGCGCGCAAAACCACCCAAAGCCTTGCCGATTGGGCGGCGGGGTTTAACTGGCCGGTGACCGGTCCGATCAGCGGTGTTTTCGGCTCCCAGCGCATCCTCAATGGCGAGCCCAAGCGGCCGCATTCCGGCGTTGATGTCGCCGCCGCCAAGGGAACGCCCGTGCGCGCGCCGGCGGCGGGGATTGTCACCCTGGCGGAAGAGGGGATGTATTTCGAGGGCGGTTTGATCCTCCTCGATCATGGCCATTGGCTCGAAAGCGCCTTTCTGCACCTCTCGAAGATTGACGTAAAACCCGGCCAACATATTGAAAAGGGGGATATAATCGGCGAGGTCGGAGCAACCGGGCGGGTCACGGGGCCGCATCTCCACTGGTCCATGAAATGGTCCGGGCGGCTGGTCGACCCGCAGCTGACCGTTGGCGAAATGCCTGCGGACGGGGCTGCGTCTGGCGGTTAATCCTTTTGTAATTGACAATCATTATTAACTAGACCATCTATCTTATAGATGGCGCAGGCCTGCGCGCCCAAGTCAGAGCGGCCTGGAAAAACCGATGTATATCTGCATTTGCAATGCGTTGAAGGACAAGGAACTGGCGGCGGCGAGCACAAACGCCCGCACGGTCGCCGATGTCTTCCGCCGTTGCGGCGCCCGCCCACAATGCGGCAAGTGCTTGGCGGATGTGGCGCAAATCATCGAAGACGTCCGCGCGCAAGAGACCGACGCGCTGCCGCTCGCTGCGGAATAGCGCGCCTGAAATGCGCAACTGAGAAGCGCTTGCAAAGATAATCCTTGGAGCCCGCGCGGGTTGCTTTATTTTAGGCCCCGACAATCCAAATGGAGAAGACTGCATGAAGGGCGACCCAACGGTCATTGACCACCTCAACAAAGCGCTGAAACTGGAACTGACCACGGTCAACCAGTATTTCCTGCATGCGCGGATGTATAAAAACTGGGGGTTTGAGCGCCTCGCTAAGATTGAATATGACGAATCAATCGATGAAATGAAGCATGCGGATGAATTGATTGAGCGCATCTTATATCTTGAAGGTCTGCCGAATGTGCAGGACCTCAACAAGATTTATATCGGCGAGAACGTGAAAGAATGCCTTGAGGCTGACCTCAAAGCCGAACACCACGCCCATCCGCTCTATCTCGATGCTATCCAACATTGCGAAGAAGTGCGCGATTTCGTCAGCCGCGACATGCTCGCGCGCATTCTGGAATCGGAAGAAGAACATATCGATTTCCTCGAAACCCAGCTTGAGCTGATCGAAAAGGTTGGCGAGGAACGCTATATGCAATCACAGATGCAGGCCGGCGGCGGTTAATATGGGGGCTAGGATGCGAATTTTTCTGGGGCTGGCGTTATTGATGTTTCTCGCCGCCTGCGCATCGTCAGCCGGAGAGCCCGGCGCCCCGGGTAGCGGGGCAGAGGGGAGCCGCGCGGCAGAGCCGGCGGTCGGCGCGCTTGGCGGCCTATGCGGCGGCATCGCCGGCTTTCAGTGTGCAGATGAAAACACCTATTGCAAATCAACGCCCGGCGTCTGCAAAAACACCGCCGACTATGCCGGCGTGTGCACGAAAAAATCCGGAATTTGCACCATGCAATACGACCCGGTCTGCGGCTGCGATGGCAAAACCTACGGCAACGCCTGTTCCGCCGCGAGCAAGGGCGCGAGTGTTGCGTATGAGGGCGAATGCGTGGGGGAGTAGGGGTGGTTTTCAAAAAACCCGCCCTGTTTCGAAAGCCGAGAAGTGCGACTGTGAGGTTTATTGCGCCTCTTTGCATTTCTCCCCCATTTTGTCAGGCCATAAACAAAACCCCGCCCGCCGCATCGTAATTCATCGTTGAATAGTCGCAAAAAAGCGGTAAATGGAATCGCGTGGGGAGGGTAATGGCGCCATGATGGGCGCTACTCGCCATCAAATGGCGGGCGCGAAAAGGGGCGTACATCATGGGACTTATCGGGAAATTTTTTGGGGGGCTGTTGCTCCTTATTATTGTTGCGGCGTTTGGCGCCTTCACCTGGTTCTGGTGGAAGCCGGTCGGGGTCAATAATTACATCAACAAAGCGACGATGGAATTTTTGATTGATTCGCCCGAGCTGTTGACCTCGCTCGGTATGATCGACAACACGCCGCTCGATTTTCACAGCGGCACACTTGCCGACTACACCAAAGAGCAAGACGATAAATCCCTCGCCAAATTGCGCAAGGCGCGCGCCAAGCTCGACAAGTATGGACCCGAGGGCCTTGAAGGCCAGAAGCTGTTAAGCTGGCAGATCACGGCCTGGTTTTTTGATGACATGCTGCGCCAGGCGGAATTTGAATATAGCAGCTATCCGATCAATCAGATTTCCGGCCCGACGGTAAACCTCCCGCAGTTCCTGACCGACACGCATGCGATTGTCAGCGAGAAAAGCGCGAAGCGTTATGTTGCCCGCGTCAATGAATTTGGCCGGGTGTTGCGGGAAGTGAAAGTTCGGGTTGAAGATCACCGCGACAATGGCGCTGCGCCGCCGGATTTCATCATTGAAAAAGCACTTGTCGGCATGCGCGCGTTTATCAAAGGCGGGGCTGCGGAAAACCCGTTAGTGACGACGCTGCCGGATAGACTTGATAAAGTTGAAAAGCTGAGCGCCGAGCGTAAGGCGGAGCTGGTCGCCGAGACGACGAAAGCTGTCGCTGAACAGGTGATCCCCGGATATGAGGCGATGATTGCGCTGTTTGAAGAGATGCTGGTGAGCGCCAACCATGACGCCGGCATCTGGCGTATTCCTGATGGCGACAAGATTTACACCGCGGCGCTGAAATCAAACACCACGACGGATTTTTCCGCAGAGGACATTCACCAGATCGGGCTTTCCGAAGTTACGCGTATTGCAAAAGAGATGGATGCAATCCTGGTTGCGCAAGGGAGCACAGAAGGGACGATTTCAGAGCGCGTGAAGCAGTTGATGGAAGACCCCGCGCATCATTTTCCCAATACGGATGAAGGCCGCCAACAAATGCTGGATTATCTGGTGACGTTGAACGGCGAGCTGATGGCGAAGGCGGGAGATTATTTCATCACATTGCCGCCGCAAAAGCTGGAAATCGTCCGTGTGCCGGAATATTCGCAAGATAGCGCGCCGGGCGGCTATTATAGTCCGCCGGCGCTGGACGGCTCGCGCGACGGTCGGTTCTATATCAATCAGAAGGACGCAGCCGACAACCCGCGCTGGACGCTGCCGACGCTGATGTATCATGAGGGCGCGCCCGGCCACCACTTCCAGCTATCGGCGGCGCAACTGATGGAGGGCGTGCCGTTCCTGCGCAAGGTCTCGCCGTTCACCGCATACACCGAAGGCTGGGCGTTATACGCAGAACGCATCGCCGCGCAGGATATGGGCATGTACGCCGATGATCCGTTAGGCGATCTCGGGCGCCTTCAGGCGGAAATGTTCCGCGCTGTGCGTCTGGTCGTCGATACCGGCATGCACGCCAAGCGCTGGTCGCGCGAGGAGGCGATTGCCTATATGATTTCCAATACCGGCATGACCGAGGCGGAAGTCACGCGTGAGATTGAGCGTTATGTGGTCTGGCCGGGCCAGGCGACGGCGTATAAAACCGGACAGCTCGCGATCTTAAAAATGCGCGCCGACGCGGAAGCGGCCCTTGGCGACAGCTTCGACCTTGAAGCGTTCCACGAAACCATCCTCCTCAACGGGGCGATGCCGCTTGGCGTTCTTGAAGACGTGGTTGAGGCGTGGGTTGATGAGACGAAGGCGGCGACCTGATTTAGAGGTTTGGGTAAGGGCTGCGTATGCGTGCGCTGGCCTTACCCTTTCGCCCTTTTCCCCCAGCGCCGATGCAGCCACAGCCATTGCTCTGGCCTGGTGCGGATGTCTCGCTCCAGAAATTCGTTGATCTTTATGGTGAGGGCCTCGACATCGGCATAGAGGTCGCCGGTGGGCTCGAATGCGATCGGGTTGTGGTTGGTGACTTTGAAATAGGCGCCGTTGAGGCGCTGGTTTGAGATCGGAATGACCGGCAGGTTGAACCGCACCGCAAGGCGCGCCGCCGCCGGGGCGGTCATCGCCATGCGGCCCATAAACGGAACGTTGATGCCGCCAGTGTTGAGTTTCTGGTCAGCCAGAAACGCAATCGAATAATTATCTTTAAGCAAATCAATCATCGGCCGCGCGCCGGCCATGCCTTTGGGGATTTGCCGGCGGGTTGCGACCGCAGCGCGTTTTTTAATGATGACTTCATCGATCAAAGGGTTGTCGAGCGCGCGATAGACCACGCCAAACGGCACGTCCATCTGTTTCGCGGTGATGCCGGTGACTTCCCAATTGGCGAAATGGCCGGTGACGAACACCATGCGGCTATGGGTTTCGAACACCTTTGCGACTTTTTCAGCGTCAGCGCAGACGATGCGCGGATTGTCGCCGCCAATATGCAGCTTGTCGAGATGGGCGTATTCCGCCGCGGTGCGGCCAAGGTTTTCCCAGACATCGGTAATCGTCGCGCGGATTTTCTCTTCCGGCCAGTCGGGGAAAATCATCCGCAGATTGTCTTCGCCGCGCCGGGACAGCGGGCGGATTTTCGGGCCGACAAAGCGCATCACGCGTCCGCAAAGCGCTGAGGCGCGGTCGATGCCGAGCAGGCGGAACAAACCCATCAGTACAGAGAACACAACAAATTCGATGCGATGGGCGAAGGTCACCGGACGGTTTGAGCGCCGCTCCGGCAAAGGGTATTGTTCAGGGTCTGGCGCGGCGTCGTTCATGGCGCCTCGCGGACGATGGCCGCTTGTATCGTCTCGACAAGCAGCGCCGGCTGGTTGATTTTCATGGTTACAGGGAACACCAGAACGTTGGCGCGAAAATCATCCGGCAGGCGCACATAGTCCTTTTCGGTAGTAATCAGCGGCGCCTTTTTGGCAGCGGCGAGGCGCGCCAAAGCGAAGAGGTCCTGATCGCTGAAGCGATGATGGTCGGGGAAGGATGCGGTCTTGGCAATTTCAAAGCCGGCGGCGGCAAGCGTTTTGTAGAATTTTTGCGGCTTGCCAATGCCGCTAAAGGCGACGACGCGGGTTCGCTCTGGCGGGTTGTTTGGTTCTAGCCAGGCGGCAAACGGCGTGTTGTATTTTTGCGCTGCGGCTGTTGCGGCGGCTGCATCGTCGCCGACATAAACGACAATGTCGGCGCGCGCGCGCGCGCGTTCCAGCGGTTCGCGATAGGGGCCGGCGGGAAAGATTTTTTCGTTGCCAT
>JAADIQ010000005.1 GCA_013151255.1 Alphaproteobacteria bacterium | reverse complement strand
GGCCTTAAAAGCCGTAGGCGAGTTGCAATATGTAGCGTGTTTCTGACGACTCGTCCGCAGGGCGGTCGGTAAAGTCGCGCCACTCCGCGACGCCGCGCGCGACGATGGACGGCGCGATCCAGTAATTTAAACCGACACTAAATCTTTCTTCCGCCGCTTCTTCCGCGAGTTCATCAAGCCCGGTAATGCGAAACTCGCCATAGCGGACAACCGGTTCGAATTTCTGGAGAGTTTTGTTGTCGGTGATGTCGGAAAGGCGGTAGGCAATCTGCGCGTACCAGGCTTCCATCTCCAGTTTCGGCAACAGCCCGATGCCCATCGACCCTTCATAGGCCGTCGCAATGGCGTCGCGGGTTGCATTCAAATATTCTGCGCGCACATCCCATGAACCGCGCGTATAAGCGGCGTCAGCGCCCCATAAGGAGACGTTGGCGGTGCTGGGCGCAAAGCCCATATCGCCGATAACAGGCGGTTCCGCGCCGCCATGATCGTCGGCGTTTTCTTCTTCGGTGACCTCAACGCCGGTGACGTCGCCAACCAGGAATGAGGCGCCGACTTCGAGATAGGGCAATGGCAAAAAGCCAATGCGTCCGCTGACGGCTTTGTTGGAATTGTCGTCGCCGGCGACGGCTTCAAACGATACGCCGCCTTCATGGCTGACGCGCGGGCCGTTGCCTACTGCGACCGAGTAGGTGACGATAGTTGAGCCTACTGAAACGCCGCCCCTGAGCATTACGCCGAGTTCGGATGCCGGCTGCACGCCGTCATGGCCAAAGCCAGCTGGCGGGTTAGACAGTCGGTTAATCCAGGTTGGGTGCAGTCTTTCCTGGAATTGTCCGACCGGGCTTAAAAATTTCCCGACGACAAGGGTTGCATTGTCATGCAGGAAAATATCGGCTTGCGTGTATTCTAGTTCAACCTGACGCCATCCTCATCGATAGAAACCTCGAGTTCAGCTTCCAACAGAACGAGGTCTTTATATTGAAAATGGAATACAGGATTAAACCGCGCTGATGAAAATTCCGCGTTTGTCTCGCCTTGTGCGCTGGTGGCGATAAAGGTTGTGTCCGCATAGCCCGCCAGATGCCAGCTTGTATCGCTGACGCCGGGTGCACGCGTATACAACTGTCCGCCTGACGGCGATGTTGACGTAGCTTGTGTACTTGTTGTCGTGGTGGGTTCTGGCTGCGGGGTTGTTACAGGGACGGGTTTTCCTACCGGCGCAACGATTGACGCCGGTATGATCTGCGCGGGAAGTTCGCCCTCCGCGCACTCAAATCCGGCGGTGGACAAACGCGTTGCTAACGCTTGGGCTTTGTCCTCGCAGTACGCCACCGAGCGGTTCGACCGCCACAATGTCTGGTCGGCGACGCCCTCGTCTGGTTTTCGGTAAACGACCTGACACAAGGCGCCGTCATCGCCCGGCGTTACCACCTCAATGCTACGCTCAACATTCCATGCCGTGCACAGATGGTTCGTCTGTGCCGCCGCAAGGCCTGGCAGGAAAGAAATCACCGCCGTTGACGCGAGGAGTACGCCTTTATGGCGAGTGTTGGTTATGTATTGGTGCATTTTCATCCCCTTTAGCGATGTATTGTCTATTAAGACGTACAGCAAACATAGACGGGATAACGCCTATATAGGCCTCAGTACGACCGTGTGAACACCTTCCCTCATGATTGTGCTGCGACATCTTGTTACGCTGCTGGGCCTGGCGCCATAAGAAATTAAACTACAACTGATGTGAAGAAATCGGTGCGGCAATCCACGTCACGTCACATCACATGCCAATAGCGTGCGGAGTATTCACATTTGCCACTAGTTTCGTCAGGCGTATTTACGCTCTCTTTCATCGTGATAACTATGCTCTGTGTGGTCAGTGGCTAAATAATCGCGGGTCAAGGGGACGGCGTCCTGGCGTTTTGCGAGCTGTAGTTGGAACACGACGTGCACGCCGTAACGGAAGGAAAGCTCACTCACGACGAGGTAGAAATTCCACATCCGAATAAAACGCGCGTCATATTTACGGGTGATTTTCTCGGCATTTGCCTTGAAGCGGCGACGCCATTCCCGCAAAGTTTCTGCATAATGCAATCGCCACACCTCTAAATCAGTCAAAACAAGGCCCGCACGCTCAATCGCCGGCATAATTTCGGACAATGCCGGGATATATCCGCCGGGGAAGATATGTTTTGCGGTCCAGGCGTCTGTGGCGCCGGGGCCGTGAGGGCGCCCAATCGTATGGATAAGCGCAACGCCGTCTTCGTTTAGGCTTTGTGCGACATGATCGAAATAGGTTTGAAAATGCGGCACGCCAACATGTTCGAACATGCCGACCGAGACGATGCGATCATAGCTGCCTTTTGTCGCCCGATAATCTTGCAGTTGGAATTGCGCCTGGTCAGATAATCCTTTGGCGCTGGCGCGCATGCGGGCGACACGGAGCTGTTCTTCCGACAATGTGACGCTGGTGACTTCAGCGCCCGCCTCTTCAGCAAGAGAAATGCCAAGCCCGCCCCAGCCGCTGCCGATTTCCAGAACCGAGTGATGCGGTTTGATGAGAAGCTTTTTGGCGATCAGATCTTTTTTCGCCTTCTGTGCGTCTTCCAGTGAGATGTTGGGTTGCTCAAAATAGGCGCAAGAATATTGCATATCCTCATCAAGAAAAAGCCGATAGAGGTCATTGCCGACATCGTAATGATGGGCGACGTTCTTTTTCGCGCGGCCCGCTGGGTTAAACTGGGCCAGCCGGCGCAAGGCTCGGCGCATGAAACCGGGCAAGGCGACGCCATGCTTCTTCGATAATATGTTTCCCCAGATTAAATCGAGCAAGGCGTATAATTTATCGCCTTCTATCTGTAACCCACCTTCCATATAGGCCTCGCCTAGGGCGAGCTCTGGATCAAGAACCAGGCGGCGCACCCATTTATTATGCCGCAACCGGGCCCGTACAGGATCGGCGCCGGCCTCGCCATAGCGTTCGGTCGTACCATCAGGATAGGTGAGCTCCAGCGCGCCGGATGTTACGGCGCGAGAAAGTCTATTGTGGATAAATGATTTCCAAAGCGTCATGGCTGTCTCCTTTGAGTGGAACAAGCACGCAGAACAAGTTTGCATACATACTACGTATATGACGGCGGCGACCCTCTCGCATTACGGGTTCGAGAATGCGGCGTGCTGTCGCACCCGATTTCTTCTGAAATTTGAGGGTCCGGGGAGCGCGCGGCGTATGTATGATTATACGATGGCGAGACTATGCAACGGCAATAGCATATCTTGCGTCTCCAGTATTTTTTGAACCAGATAACGGGCCTTTCCGGGCGGATTTTGACATGGTCGACAAGGCAGATACGCATGGCCGTCGAGCACTTGTAGAAACTGCTTTGACGGAAATTCACCGCGACCTCTATCGGTTTCTTGTGCGTCGGCTCGGAGATGAACACGACGCCGCCGACGTTCTTCAGAATTTCTTCGTTCGTGTCTTGAGCCGGTTCGATGATTTGCGCGATGAGGACAAACTAAGGGCATGGATGGCGAGCGTGTTGCGCAGCGCTATCGCTGACCACTATCGATCAAAGGGCCGCCAGTCCCGGTTTGAAGGTGTGTATCAGGTAGACGCAGCGTTAGGCCCTGGCATTGTTGAAGAAGACATTGATCTTATGATCTGCGCCTGCCTCTACAAACTTCTGCCGACCCTCAAAAATGACTATGCGCAACTGGTTTGGCGCACGGACTTGATCGGCGAGCCACGCTCGGAAATCGCCGCCGATTTGGGCCTCAACGAAAATGCGTTTCGCGTGAAGCTACACCGCGCACGTGCGGCTTTGCGAAAACGATTAGAGCAAACCTGCGAAACTTGCCCCGAGCACGGCTTTCTAAGTTGTGCATGCCCTTCGGCGAAATCAACGCGGGCGCGATTGAGCGCTATACGTTCATCGCATGGAGGCGACAATGGCTAATCGCTCCGGCGGGTATCTTTTTTGGCGCCGATGTAATGCGCCGCCGTTACGGGTGTCTTTTATGAGCGCGATGGGATCACTGGGCGGCCCAGTCGCGCCGGCTCGTAATACTGCCGCTAACCGCCCTCAATGGAGGAAATGATGACCGACAAACGAACCTCGACAGCAACGACGGCAAAAGCCGGAACCGCAAAAGGCAACATATCTGAAACACCAGAGCCACCGGGTTGGGCGTGGCCGGATGTAGCTGGCGCGCAAATGAATAGCGTGAAAACCCTGAACGATATTTCCCGTGTTTTCGTGCAAACAGCGCAGGCGCTAGCCTCACAGCAAACCGCGTTTATGAAAGCGAATGCTGAGGCGATGCAGAACGCCGCTTCCGCCTATAGAGAGGCAGACCCCAGTGCGCGTCTTGCCCAGCAAAGCGATTTGTATCGTGACATCATGGAGCGGTCTGTCGACCACGTCTCTACGGTTGCTGAAACGGTCTCAGGGTGTTGTTGCGAGGCGATGGACCATGTGGCCGAGGCCGCCGCCAGCTCGGTAGAGAAGGCGACGCATCATGGCTCTAGCGAACATGCGTCGAAATAAGCCGGACAGCGTTGTCGCTGTCTAATCATTGACGATTAATAAGGACTACGATCATGCCAGATGATGGCGGAGTATTTACGAAACCTATCCAACGAAGCGATTCAATGAAGTCTTCACAAAAATCGATGGCGGCCACAGACCGCCCGATGGCAGCGGACACGACGGCCAAATCTGCGCCGAAGGCCGATATGCAAAGCATGACCAATTTCGCCGATTACCTGGTCGACGCCGCGCAGCGCAATATTTTGTTCCTGGATACGCTGCGCCAGCGCGCGAACAACATGCTGGAGCACGAACGCCAGGGATTACCGCCGCTGTTGAAATTCAAATATGAAAAAATCGCCGATGCTGCGGCGTTTGGCCCACCGACAAATTACAAGCTCCTGAAAATCCTAGAAGTTGATGACGTCTGCATCGAGGAGTGCCTCGATCTCGAAAAGCCGCCAGTGATGATTATCGAACCGCGCGCCGGTCATGGGGCTGGCATTGGCGGTTTCAAACGCGATTCTGAAGTCGGCATTGCTTTGCATGAAGGCTACCCGGTCTATTTCGTTATCTTCGCGCCTGATCCCGAGCCGGGTCAGACCCTGGCGGATGTCATGCTTTCGTTGCGGAAGTTTGTTGATACGATAAAGGCTTTGCATGGCGGCACGGCGCCAATCCTCTATGGCAATTGCCAGGGCGGTTGGGCGGCGGCGTTGCTGGCGGCCGATTGCGACGGGACTTCCGGTCCGGTGGTGATGAACGGCTCGCCGCTGTCTTATTGGGCGGGCGAGCCGGGCGCCAATCCGATGCGCCTGGCTGGCGGGCTGCTCGGCGGCTCATGGATAACGCATTTTCTCGGCGATATGGGTGCGGGCGTCTTTGACGGCGCCTGGCTCGTCCAAAATTTTGAAAATCTCAAACCGGAATCTGCGATCTGGCGAAAATACGCCGACCTCTATCTCGATGTTGATGAGGAGAGGGATCGATTTTTAGAGTTCGAGAGATGGTGGGGCGGATTTTATCGGCTGAGCCGCGAGGAGATTCTCGCCATCGTCGAAAAGCTGTTTATCGGCAATCAGCTTGAGCAAGGGTTGGTTGAGCTATGCGAAGGCTGCGTCGTCGATCTGAAGAAGATCCAAAGCCCGCTCGTCATATTTGCATCCTTTGGCGACAATATTACGCCGCCGCATCAGGCCCTGGGTTGGATCCCGATAGTTTATAAAACGACAGAGGCGTTAAAAACCGCCGGTCAGCGCATCGTCTACCTCATCAATCAGCATGCGGGGCATCTCGGGATTTTCGTATCCGCAAAGGTCGCCCGCTTTGAACACCGAGCGATTCTGGAAAGCCTCGACAAAATAGAGGCGCTCGAGCCTGGCCTTTATGAAATGCGGATCGATAATCCGACGGGCGATCCCGATTGCGACAAGGACCAGTATACGGTTTGTTTTGAGCCGCGCCGAGTTGAAGATATTTCTTTTGATTATCCAAAAGACGCCTTTGAAAACGTCAAGGCAGTGTCTGAAGTTGGGGAAAGCATCTATGCGCATTTCTTCAGCCCGTGGGTCCGCGCATGGGCCAACCCTGCTGCTGCCGAAGCGCTCAGATGGATGCACCCGATGCGGACCACCCGCTATATGTATTCTGAAAAGCTAAATCCTTTCATGGCGATTGTCGCGACCGCCGCGGAGATGGCTAAAAAAACCCGTATTGATATTCACCC
>JAADIQ010000007.1 GCA_013151255.1 Alphaproteobacteria bacterium | reverse complement strand
ATATTTCTCCCGCCCGCCGGGTTGCCGGTATTGTCTGCGCCCCTATGGGAATTGTTTGAGCTGCCGCTGATCCGTGATGGCGATGACCCGGTATTGCCGTGGCTGGCCAGTTTTGCCGACCCGTGGCCCGGCGGCGTCGCGCTTTACCGTAATTCAAACGCCGGATCGCCGATCCTTTCGGGTGTTGCGCCCGCCCGCGCGGTGATGGGGCGGCTTGTGACGGCGTTACCGTCTGCCAGCTCCGGGCGCTGGGACAATCGCGCCGTCGATGTCAGTCTGTCATTTGGTACATTATCGTCACGACCCAATGAGGATGTTTTTGCGGGCGCCAATGCTTTCGCGGTTCTAAGCGATGACGGCGCCTGGGAGGTCTGTCAGTTCAAAACCGCGGCGTTACAGTCCGGGGGGACGTGGCGGTTATCGGGATTGTTGCGCGGCCAGGCGGGGAGTGAGGCGCAAGCGCTCATCGGCGCAAGCGTCAATGCGCGCTTTGTGTTGATGACGCCGTCAGTGACGCAAAGTACCTTCCCGGTGGATTTACGCGGGCTGCCTTTCGCGTGGCAGGCGGGACCGGAAAAAGATATTCCCGATACGGATAATTATACCAAGCGAACGCTCACCATGGAAGCGCGGGGGTTAAAACCCTTGTCGCCAGTGCATTTGCGCGCGAGCAAAGAGGCAAGCGACATCCGTCTCAGCTGGATTAGGCGCACGCGTGCTGGCGGCGATAGTTGGGAGGGCGAAGTCCCGATTAGCGAAGCCTCAGAGCGTTATCGTGTGACGATTTTTAATGGCGCCGTCGAACTACGCGATGTGGAGACGACCACGCCGGATTATCGCTATAGCGCGGCGGACATATTAACGGATTTTGGCGGCGGCGGTCCTGGCGCGAGCCTGACCTTTAGCGTTACACAAATCTCCGACGCGGTTGGCGAGGGTGTGGAGAAGAAGGGGGCTGTGGAAGTGCTGTGATGTAGTGGAGGACACCTCCCCCGTTTACGGGGGAGGTGTCCGCGTAGCGGACGGAGGGGGCAGACATTTAACGCCACCCCCATCGACCCACACCTTTGGCGTGGCCCACTTCCCCCGTAAACGGGGGAAGAACAGGGTTTGAAAACAACACCTTCATCCTGAGGAGCGCCATCTCTTCGTTCTTCGTGACACGCGCCCAAGAAGGCACGCCCTCAGAATGAAGAAATGGCGCGTCTCGAAGGATGAGGTGGATGAGCGGGGCGAAGACGAAGCCAAGTAACTGAGTAAGGAGACCAAAATGGTCAGAAGTAATGAGTTCACCGCCGACAGCTTTGCCGGCGCGATAAGAAAAGCAACGGCAGCCTATGATCGGTCGCAATTGTGTGAAGTAAAAAACCAACGACGATGTAATGATTTGATTGTTGAGATAAACGGTTTTACTCGGCAGGCGACACGTTTTGCTGATGAAGCTCAGCGTCTTGAGGATGATGCGGAGGGTTTGAGGCGAGAGGCCAGAGACGCGGGCCTTATTGCGCTTGCAAGCGCATTAGGTGGTGTCATTGGCTGGGCGTTTAAAGCTAAACGTATAGCCCGTGCCGTTGGTCGAATGAGGAAAGGCAATTTCTCGCGAGAAACGATTCTGGAGTTCTTGCAAATATTTGGCCCCATCGGTTCTGCCTTCTCGTTTTTACGTGCAGTAGAAAAGATACGTGAAGCAGAGGAATTATTGCGACGCGCTCAAGATTTGAATGATCGTGCCGAAAGTGTTGGCGAAGACCTCCTACAAGCAGTTGATGAATATGATAGCATTGGCTGTGGAGAGGATCCGAACTTCACTGGTTCCTAATCTATCACATCACAAAATAAGTTGATGCCAGCTCCAGAAACATGCCGGCTGCAGAAACCATCATGCCACGCGCGGCGCCATAAAATAGTTTGAATTTATTGGAAGGCGGCGTGAAATCTTCGGCCATGAGTTGTTTGTAAAGCTTGTTGCTTTCATGATTCATCATGAATTGTGTGACGGCAAAAACAAAAACAAAGCCCATACTGGTCAACAGAAAATCGTCGAAGGAGCCTCTCTGTGTCATATATCGAAACAGCAATATTCCCGTCACGGTGAGTGGAATAACGGCGCAGAGAACGCCCGCTATGACGCCTTGTTTTGAAACCAGATTGTGATCTTGCCTGAGGGGGGCTTGCGCCATGGGTATCCTAAAAAGCTGAAAGGCGTGACGGATATGCGTTTTGAGTATAGCTAATATGGGTGAAAGCTCTAGGTGTACTGCATCAGTTCATAATCAGCGCGACTTCGCGCTAGTGCGGGAATGAGCGACAAGGGGCGCCAACCCTAAACTTTCCACACCAAAATTAACCACAAAGACTTCTATTTCGGGGAAAATCACTTATCTCATAGGGGCGGGCGCTCTTGTCGAGGGTGAACCCTCATGGGTGAACGAAAAGTAAACGGATAGGCAAGACGCGTTTTGGCGAGAAATCCTTACATTGTATTGGGCCTGGCCCCGACGGCGAGTGATTCGGAGATTCGCGCCGCCTTCCGCAAGCTTGCCAAAAAATTCCACCCCGACCGCAATCCCGATGATAACAAGGCCGAAGACAAGTTCAAGGAAGTCGCCTCCGCGTTTGACGTGGTTGGCGATAGTGCGCGCCGCAAGAAATTCGACCGGGGCGAAATCGATGAAGAGGGCCGCGAGCGCGCCCATCCCTTTGGTCAATGGACCCAGCGCCCCGGCGGCCCCGGAGCCGGGCAACATCCGGGGCAGCGGGGCCGTCATCCTGGTGCGGGCGGTAGCCCGGGCGGCGCCTCCTTTGATGATCTTGGCGATATTTTCTCCGATCTCTTCGGCGCCCGGCGTCAAAATGCACAAGCCATGCGCGGCCGTGATGTCCGCTATCGGCTGGAAGTAGATTTTATTGATGCTGCCGTCGGCGCTAAGAAACGCGTCACCATGCCCGACGGGAAAGTCCTAGACATCGCAATTCCTTCAGGTTTTGAGGACGGTCAGACTTTGCGTCTTCGCGGTCAAGGGGAGAGTGGGCAGGGCGGTCATCGCGGCGACGTCTATGTTGAAGTCAAAGTCAAACCACACAAGATTTTTGAACGTCAGGGTAATGACATTCATGTAGAAGCGCCGGTCTCCTTGAGAGAAGCGGTGCTCGGCGGGAAGATCACGGTGCCGACAATCGCTGGCGATGTCTCTTTAACGGTGCCGAAGAATGCAAGTTCCGGTACGGTGCTGCGCCTGCGTGGGCGCGGTGTTGCAAAAGGCAAGAACGGCGTGCCGGGCGACCAGTTCGTCAAGCTGAAAATTATGCTGCCCGAGGGCGGCGACAAAGAGCTTGAGGAGTTCGTCAAGACCTGGAAAGGCGCCGCGCAATCCGCGCGCAAGCATTTTGCTGGCGTTTGATGGGTTCCTGTTCTATCTGCTTGTAACGCATTCACTTGATGAGGCTTTGAAAGCAACGTGACGATTTCACCGCGCAAACGAGAACGATTAGCCGCCTTTCTCGGCAGCCTGACAACGGCGGCGGCGCTCAAATTATTTGCAAGCCTTGAGGCCGAGCGGGCTGCGGTACATTTGGGGGCTAGCTCTGGCGCAAATTCGCCGGGCGTTAATGCGCTTCCCCATGGCGCATTGATCAGCGACTTGCGCGACCGGCTGGTCCAGCGCGGCGCGATTTTCCCACCGAGAAAGCCTGATGCGCGGCGGATGTTTTTCGAACCCTTCGAGGATTTTTTCATTGGCGCTCATACCGGCGTCAAGCGCAAAGCGCAGATCGCGCGCTCCTCGCTGATCCCGATCTGGCGGCTGATGATGGCGGACCAGACAACTGGCGATGCAGCACAAGCTGCGGCAAAGCTCGACGACGCCTTGCTGGAAAGCGCTGACGGTGTTGATGTCCTTGAGCGTGCATTGTTTATTGCCGCTGAGGCTGGACTTGGCCGGTTATGTGCGCGGGCTGAAGAAGATCACGCTGCCCGGGACTTGCTTATCACGGCGCTCGGCTCAGAAGAGGCGTATAATGATCTTATTGAAATTCACCAACTTCTCCAGGGCGTTGAATTTTTAAAGCAGCTGCAAAGGATGATCCCGTCAGCGGCGCCCGCTTTGACCGAAGAACAATATTACGATTTGCGCACGCTGTTTTTGTCAGCGCATAATCAATCGCGGGGCATTGGCGTTTATATATTGCTGGCCCTTAAAGGGCGGCTGGAAAAACCGTGGCGCGCCCTTGGCGTATATTATCACCTTGCGCAAGGGGCCGATGATCGGCTCCGCGCCGCCAAGACCGAAGTCACCACTCTGCCTGAAAGCCTCTTTGAAGATCTTGAAGTGTTGGCGCGAGGGCTGGAGAATGATTGCGCGAAGGCGCTTGATGCTGAAACGGCGGGGATGCGTGTTTCCTTCTTTGCGGATTACGCTGACGGACTGGCGCGGCAGTCTGCGCGCGCTGGCGACAATGTTTATCTCAATCGCATTGAGGCTTGCAAAGACGTCGCCGGGGAAGCGCTTGATCGCTTCGCCGAACAGGCCCTGGCGGGTTTGCGCGCAGCGATGCCGGTGCGTCATGCCGGCGGGTCCAGCCGGTTAACATCCCTGCGCCCGGATCTCAGCAGACCAGTGGCCGCAACGGTGGTTGAAGACGCCGCCGATGCGGCGCAGTTGATCGCCAAGGCGCAAGACCTTGCGGAACGATTGAGTGCGGATCAGAGTTTTACCGCCTCAATTGCCGATGATGCGGCAGCACAGCTCCATAGTTTCGCCACGGACCTTGTTGCCGAGGTTCGTGCAGCGGAAGGGGTTGAGCGTAAAATCGCACAACGTACGCTCGACAGCGTGTTGATGGTCGCGGCGCCATTACTCAATAGTGATGAGATCGTCCAGATCCGTGATCGCGCTGCGGCTGCATTCATGACTATATGATGTCATTATCCAAGACGCATATTTAAGGACACCAAATATGAGCGGAGAAACCCGGAAGGTAGAATTCAAGAGCGCCGATGGACAAATGCTTGCGGCGGCGCTGGATCTTCCCAATGGGACGCCGCATGCGACAGTGCTCTTTGCGCATTGTTTTTCCTGTTCAAAAGATATCAAGGCCGCCCGTGTGATTGCCCGCGCTTTGTGCGCAGAAGGCTTCGCGGTTTTGCGTTTTGACTTTACCGGTCTTGGCGCATCGGAGGGTGATTTCGCCAACACAAATTTCTCGTCGAATGTGGATGATCTGGTGAGCGCAGCGGATTTTCTGCGCAACGAATTCGACTCGCCAGGAATTCTTATTGGTCATTCGCTTGGCGGGGCCGCCGTGATTGTCGCAGCGGCGCGCATTCCAGAAGTGAAGGGGGTTGCCGTCATTGGCGCCCCTGC
>JAADIQ010000001.1 GCA_013151255.1 Alphaproteobacteria bacterium | reverse complement strand
TTTTGGATTGTAACGGGACATGACAGATAGTGACTACGGGTTATGGATTGGGGGGACATCAGAAAATAGCGATCTTTTCTCGAATCCCCACTCCCTAATCCCTACTGTCTCAATCGTCGAGGATGTTTAACCGCAACTGGCGCGCCCGCGTGAGAATGGCGTTTTCAATCTCCCGGCCAGTCGCCGGATTAACCGTAGCATCAGCCCAATCGGCGCCCTCGGCGCGGGTCTGGCGAAACACTGATACCCGCAAAGCGTCGGCGCGCAGCGCGCTGTCGAGAATATAGACCGTGGTCTTGAACCGCTCGGCTGGAGATTCTGGGTTGCTGTACCAATCGGAAATGATCAGGCCGGCAATCGGGTCTGCGGAATAAATCGGCAGAAAATCAAGGGTTTCAAGCGAAGCGGCCCACAAATAGCGGTTCACAGTGGTGGCTTGAGCGCCCTTGCCGGTTGAATAGGATGGCAAGGAGGCGTTGCGGCTGTCGGCAAGCCCCTTGCCGCCGCCGCATGCAGCCAGCGATAAAGCGGCGCTGGCAAGGGCTAGCACTTTGAAAAAGGGGGCTTTTTCGCGCGTCATAGGTCGATATTCCAATTCTGACTTGGTTAACGTCCAAGCGGGGTTAACGGCTCCGCAGGGCCGATTTCGTGGCTTTCCTACCACAACCGCGCAATTAGACAACGCGGGAGCGGCCAGAACGCTTGAACCTTCCAATTTTGGGCGCCATTATCCCCCAAAGGTCATAAAGCTGTTAACTTTATGCCGGTAAACCGTGTTGCGAATTGGGCAAGGTTTTATCGGCAGCGGCCGGCGGACCGAGGGGCGTTGCGTGGGGCTTTCTGGTGGAAACGGCTTAGCTGTGGTTTCTGGCGGGAAATTAAGTTTTGTTCGAACGGTTGGTGGGGCAATCGTTTGAAGCGTGGCGCGGCCTATATACTGCATGGATGCAGGCCGCTGATAGAGAATGAGCAATGACCGTTCTACGGATGGCATTTTTGAGCGTGAGCGCCGCGGCTTTGACCGCCGGCGCCGCCTATGGCGCTGATCCGGTAGAAATTGAAGTTTCGGGCCAGGCCAGCGTTGTTGTCGGCGTCACCGAGGGTGACGCAAAAGCCGACGTCAATGCCGAAATCGCGTTTAAGGGGTCGAGCATTCTTGATAACGGCGTTGAAATTGGCGCTGTGGTTGAGGGCCGTCTTGATGCGGACCAACCGGCTCAAATGTTTGGCGGCGGGCGGTTTTCGAGCCTTCTGATTGGCGGGCCCCGCGGTATCGCCCCGCTCGGCAGCGACGCTTATCTGCAAGGCGCTTATGCTTATGCGCGCGGTAGCTTCGGCCAGGTTATTGTTGGCCGCGATCGCGGCATTGCGCGGACGCTCGCGGTTACCTCGCCGACAATTTTCAGCTCAATCAATGTTAATGATTGGCGTACGGACTTATCCGGCCTGAACGACGTTCACACGGTGAATGATTTCACCGGCTATTCGACAAAAATTACCTATATGCCGCCGGCAAATTTGCTCGGCGGCGCGCTTGGCGGTCTGCAGCTTGGGGTTTCTTATTCGCCAAGCCTGCGCAATTGCGGCGATCGTTTATGTGCGCCGGATTCAGGGTTCCTGATTTCACCAGACGGAACCATGCTGACGGAAACCTCGCGATGGGATAACGCAGTAGAAGCAGCGCTCTATTATCAAAAACCGATCAAGCTTGGCAGCGACCGGCTGCTGCTTGGCGTTGGCGCCAGCTATGTGACGGCCGATGAGGACACGGTTGCGGCGCTGCCGATCTATGATGATTATGAGGCCTATTCTGTCGGGTTAAACCTTGCTTATCGCGGCATCACCCTTGGCGGCTCTGTGAAGAATACCAATTCCGGGCTCGCGACTGTCAACAATGACAACTACCTAGCCTTTGACGCCGGCATCACCTTCCAGACCGGTGAGGACAGCGGCGATTGGGGCTTTATGCTTGGCTATGGCCAGTCGGAAGCCAACGCCATCGGGCCCAACCCGCTCGACCCGACATTATTTCGCGATACGCAGACAGCACAGGCCGGTGTTACCTATGTGCTGAGGCGCGGCATCACCATTGGCGCCGCGGCCCAATATGTTGAATCCATAAAACCAATTGCCGCAGGAGGCCCGCAAGAGGCCACCACGGTCGTGATCGAAAGCTCGATCAAATTCTAAAAAATTCTAAGCGCCTAAAGCTTAGAGGGGATACTGAACCGGGATGGCCTTTGCGCCATCCCGTTTTTCTTTTGGGCCTTTTGGGAGGGAAACAATGAAACTGTCAGTAATGTTTTTTGCGGCCGGGTTTGTGATTGCACTTGCTGGTTGCAACGCTCAAGATGTGGCGACAACGCATTCTTTGGAGGAAGCCGTCGTGACCCATACCAACAATCACATAGATTATGTGGAATTTGCCGCAGAAGATCTGGGCGTCGCTAAGGCGTTCTATGCGGCGGCGTTTGGCTGGGAGTTTCAGGACTGGGCGCCAACCTATGTGAGTTTCTCCGGCGCCGGTGTTGAGGGCGGTATCCGCGGCGATGAGACGCCGGTCAATGGCAGCACGCTGGTTATTCTTTATGCAGACGACCTTGAGGCGTCAGAGAAGCGGGTGGTTGAGGCTGGCGGCGAGGTGACCGATCGTCACGAGTTTCCGGGCGGCAAGCGGTTTCACTTTCGCGACCCGTCTGGAAATGTTCTCGGCGTCTGGACACTGGTCGAGGCTGAGGGTTAATCCGGCAAAAACCCGCTGATGGCGGCAAGGCCGGCGACATTGCGCCCGGCAAGGCGGCCTGCATTGGCCGCGTCAACGCCGCCAAGCGCCAGCACCGACAAGGGCGATGTGCGGGCGATGGATTTAAAGCGCGCCGCGCCAAGCGTTTGTGCGCCGGGGTGGCTTTGGGTGGTGAAAACTGGCGACAAAAGCGCCAGCTGTGCGCCGCCGGCGGCGGCCTTTTCCAGCTCCGGCGCCGAATGGCAAGCAGCGGTAGCAATCATCCCCGGCGCCGGGCGGACAGTTTTCCAGGATGGAAAATGGACGCCATCAGCGCCAATCGCTTGCGCAAGCGCGAGATCGGCGCCGACCAGAAATAAAACGTCCCGCGCCGTGCACAGCGCTTTCAGCTTTTGCGCCAGCGCAGCGCGGTCTGGCGCCTCATAATCGCGCAAGATGACAGCCGCGCCCGGCGGCAGGGCGGCAATAATAATTTCCGGCTCTGGCGCGCGCGCGCGATCAGTGAGAAAAGCCAGACAAAATGCTGCGCCGTTAACGCCTGACGCCTGGTTGAGGCTTTGTGCGGCGACGGCTAGTTTTGCGCTGCGCATCCGGGCGGTTTGTCCGGGTTTTTTCAAAGTGGTCCTCCGTGAGCCCTCACCCTACCGATCCCGCCGCCAATCTTCGAGCCATTAGCGAAGACATCAATAATGCGCTGAAAGAGGCTGGCCGCGAGAGCCGCACTGTAACCATCACGGCGGTGACGAAAAAGCAAAGTGCGGAGCGGATTTTACCGGCGCTCGCCGCCGGCCAGCGGGTGTTTGGAGAAAACCGCGTGCAGGAGGCGCAAGAAAAATGGCCGGCCCTGCGCGAGCCGTTCCCGGATATCGAGTTGCGGCTAATAGGCCCTTTGCAATCGAACAAAGCCGCGGATGCGGTTCGGTTATTCGATGTGATCGAAACCGTGGACCGGCCGAAGATTGCCCGGACGCTGGCCCAGGAAATGGAAAAACAGAGCCGGCGTTTGAAGTTGCTGGTGCAGGTGAATATTGGTGAGGAAGACCAGAAGGCGGGTGTAGCCCCGCGCGAGGCCGACGCCTTTCTGACGCTCTGCCGCGAGCAATATGGCCTGACGATTGACGGGCTGATGTGCATTCCGCCAGCCGATGATGACCCGGCGCCGTATTTTGCGCTTTTGGCCAAAATCGCCGCGCGCAACGGCCTTGCCGAGCTTAGCATGGGCATGAGCGCCGATTACCGGATTGCCGCGCAGCTTGGCGCGACGTCTGTGCGGATTGGAACGGCCATATTTGGGGCCCGCCCCTGATTTGACGCGGGCAAACCCGGCTAAAGAGAAATATCTCGCCTGTAAGGCTTGTTGTAGACATTGCGCGTGACCAGGTTAAGGCGCGGCTTTTGTTGGATTTTGGGTTTTTCTGCTTCACACTGAGTAACGGAAGCCTATCGTGGATGTGAATTCCATATGCACAGGAATTGGCTAAGAGAACCGCCACAAAGAATAATATGATCGGACCTAACCTATGACGCGGGCCAAACGAATTCTTCTCGTCGATGATGACGCGCTTTTGACCGAGACTTTGGTCGAGCAGTTCAAGCTTCACGATGAATATGCCATTGAGCCGGCGCCGGACGCCAATACGGCGATTGAGCGCGTGAAAGCCGAAGCCCATATCGATTTGATGCTGCTCGATGTCGGCCTGCCAGACATGGACGGGCGCGAGGCCTGCCGGGTGATGCGCAAAAACGGATTTAAGTCGCCAATCATTATGCTGACCGGCGCCGATTCTGACGCTGACACCATTCTCGGGCTGGAAGCCGGGGCCAATGATTATGTGGTCAAGCCGTTTAAATTCGGGGTTCTTCTGGCGCGGGTGCGCGCGCATTTGCGCAGCCATGAGCAAAGCGAAGATGCGGTTTTCAAAGTCGGCCCGTATGAATTTCGCCCGGCGGTGAAGATGCTGGTGACGGCGGAGGACAAAAAAATCCGCCTCACCGAGAAGGAAACCTCAATTTTAAAATTCCTTTATCGCGCCGGCGGCAAGCCGGTAACGCGCGATGTTTTGCTTGATGAGGTTTGGGGGTACAATTCCGGCGTCACTACGCACACGCTTGAAACCCACGTCTACCGGTTACGTCAGAAAATCGAGCCAGACCCGTCTAATGCGGCCATCCTGCTGACCGAAAGCGGCGGCTACCGGCTGGCGCATTAAGGGCGACAATCTTATGAGCGTTACGATTTACCACAACCCGCGCTGTTCCAAATCGCGCCAGACGCTGGCGCTGCTTGAGCAAAAGGGCGTGAAGCCGCGAATCGTTCATTATCTCGACAATCCGCCCTCCGTGAGCGAACTAACCGCCATTGTCGCCAAACTTGGCGTTGGCGCGCGCGGGATTATCCGCACCGGAGAGGCGGCGTATAAAGAATTGGGGCTTGGCGATATTTCCAAGCCGGACACGGTGGTCATTAAGGCAATGGTCGACAATCCGATTTTAATCGAGCGGCCAATAGTTGTGAACGGCGCCAAGGCTGCTATCGGCCGCCCGCCGAATGCGGTGTTGAGTATTCTGTAAGCGGCCCTTGAATTGACCGCACACGGATAAAACCGCCGCCGCCGGGGTTCTTTCCGCGTGTAATTTTCAGCGCTCCAGCAGCGCCTCCAGCTCGGCGCGCACGCCGAGCAACCCTTTGCGGCCCTCCTCGATAAACTCATCCGCGCGGTCGAACGCTGTCGGCATTGCATCGCGCATATCCGGGCGCAGCAAAATATCCGGCGGGTCGGTCCGTGCTCTGGCGCGCGCAAGGTGCATCTGGAAGATATCGGCGGCCGCATAGGCGGTCTCAAACAGGTGCGGCGCGGCGTCTGCGCGGGCTTTGGCAAGGTCGAACTGCCGCTTAACGCCGCCGCGCGTGTCCTCAATCAGCTTGGCGACCGCGCCGCTGAGCCCGGGCTTTGGCGCCGGCGAGGGCGTGCTGACGGGCAAGCTTGGGGCGGGCGCATCGAAACGGTCAAGCACGCGGGGGACAGCGTTTAAATCAACCGCAAGAACGACATCGGCGCCCATGGCGCGCGCATGGGAAACCGGCGCGGGATTGGCAAGCGCGCCGTCGACGAACCACCGGCCTCCGTGCTCAACAGAATGGAATATCACCGGGATAGCGCTTGATGCGCGGGCTGCATCGATCACCGAGCCGGTGGTGATGGCAACCTCCTCGCCGGTCGCAAGGTCAGCAGCGACGGCGGCGAATTTTACCGTAAGGTCCTCGATATTTTTGTCATAGCTGCGAAACGCATCGAAGGCGGACGCGGTGTCAATCAGCCCGCCGCGACGGACTTTCAGCGTGAAGCGTTCCAGCGCCGACAGCGGTTTCAGCTCGCGCGCCCAGCTTTCAAATTCATCCAGCGCGCCGATCACATAGGCGCCGCCGACCAGCGCGCC
>JAADIQ010000100.1 GCA_013151255.1 Alphaproteobacteria bacterium | reverse complement strand
CCTGATTTTCGGGTCCGGTGCGGCGATGTCTGGCGCGGGCGCGCCGCAATATGGCGCCAATTTAATGTTGCTCGGCGCGACGGTTCTGTTTGCTGCGATACTATCGCCTCTTGCCAGCGCGGCGGCGTTGCGCTCCAACCTGGATTAAGATGAATTTTTTCAATGACCTCGCCAACCCTGTGCGCTTTGAGCGTTACGCGCGGATAGCTTTTCCGGCGGCGCTCGGGCTGGCGCTGCTGACCGGCGCCGCCGGGCTTTACTTTGCGCTGTTTAATTCCCCTGCCGACTATCAGCAGGGCGAGGCGGTGCGGATTATGTATGTGCATGTGCCGGCAGCGTGGATGTCGATGTTTTGCTATTCAGTGATGGCGGGCGCCTCGGCGGTGGGGTTTATCTGGAAGCATCCGCTGGCCGATGTGGTCGCCAAACAGACCGCGCCGCTTGGCGCCGGTTTTACAATCTTGGCGCTGTTTACTGGCTCGCTCTGGGGCAAGCCGATGTGGGGCGCCTGGTGGGTGTGGGATGCGCGGCTGACATCGGTGCTGGTGATGTTGTTTTTATATCTCGGCTATATGGCGCTGTGGCGGGCGATCCCCGATAAAGCGCGCGCAGCGCGGCTTGCCGCCATCTTGGCGATTGTCGGTTTCGTCAATGTGCCGGTCATAAAGTTTTCGGTTGAGTGGTGGAACAGCCTGCATCAGCCAGCGAGCATCCTTCGCGCTGACGGGCCGACAATAGACGGCGCGATGCTGACGCCTTTGTTGTTGATGATCGCCGCCTATATGAGCGGTTATGTGGCGATGTTATTGCCATCGATAAGAAACGAATTAACGGCGCGGCGGCTTGCGCGACTACAGTTTGTCGACGAGACCCGCGCAGCGGAGCTGGTGGAACAATGACCCGGAAACAAAAACGCATGGTCTCGCTGTTTGCTGTCTTTGCAGCGGCGGGTTTGGCGCTCGGGCTGACGCTGTCGGCCTTGCGCACGTCGATTACGTATTTTTATACGCCAAGCCAGTTGCTGGCTCTGGATGCGGCCCCCGCCAATGTGATCCGTCTTGGCGGATTGGTTGAAAATGGCAGCATCGCCCATGGCGATGCGTCCGGCGCTGATCCGAGCAATGCAATGGTGTCGTTCGTTGTCACTGACGGCGGCGCTGTCACGCCGGTCCGCTATCAGGGGCTGCTCCCCGACCTTTTCCGCGAAGGCCAGGGCGTCGTTGTTCAGGGCCGGCTCGATGGAGAAGGAACGCTCATCGCCGACACCGTGCTCGCCAAACATGATGAAAACTACATGCCCAAGGAAGTCATGGACGCGTTGAAAGAGCAGGGGCTGTGGCAGGACGACGAAGAGGCCGGCTCTTAAGGTCGGTCTTGCGCTTCAGCCTGAGGCAGCGCATCGGCAATCAATCCATCAAGCTTTGGCGTCAATGGCGAATCTGGCGGCAGTGATGCGCGCAATTTTGTCCAGTATGCGACGGCGGTATCGGCATCGCCGTTTTGCGCGGCGGCGTGGCCAAGAAAATACAAGGCAAGCGGATCGTTTTCGTTGCCGGCGAGAAGCGCCTCCAGGACCGCATTCAATTCCGCGTTGACCTGATTGTCCTCCGCGTCGCGGTCGCTCAACAGCGCGGCGGCAAGCTCGCGTAAATCTTCGGCCTCGCCGGAACGGCTGGCGGCCTCGCGCCATGCGTCGGTGCTTTGCGCAAAGTTTCCAAGCGCTGCATAAGACCGCCCCAGCATGCGCCAGCCATCGACGTCGTCGGGCTGGCCGGCAAGTCGGTCAGCAAGGCCGGCGACCATGCGCTCGATGATGGCGGCGCGTTCGTCTGGCGCCATTGCGGCAATCGCCGCAGCGTTCTCGGCTGCCTGATCTTCTGCCTGCGTTGAGGCGGCCTGACGCCCGGCTTCGCTCAACGCATAGGGCGCGCCGATATCAAGATATAAAAACGCCGCGCCCACCGGCATCGCGCCAATGATAAACGCCGCAATCAGTCTTGCGCCACGCCCGGCTTTGCCAGCTCGCGCGGGTTCCGGCTTGACTTGCGTTGCGGTGGCGGCAGCTTGCCGGATTGCATCCTCGGCAGATGGCTCGTCGATCAGCCCATAGTCGCGGTCGCGTTCAATTTCCGCTAGCTGCGTCGCCAGTGCATCGCCATCGTCGGCGCTGGTCTTGCCGGCAGGCTTTGCGAACACTAACGGCCAGGCAATCGCCGCCGTGGAGGCGAGCGTTAAGATGATCGCGACGATGATGAAAACCGTCATCAGCGCTCATCCGCCGCATCATTATCGGCGCGGCGCATGCGTGCGAGATAAAACCCGGCGATCGCGGCGGCGAAAGCGAAAATCAGCGCCGGCGCCGCCCACAAAAAGGCTGTGTTGGTCTGCACTGGCGGTTTCAGCAATATATAATCTCCATACCGAGCAACAAGATAGGCGAGAATGGCTTCATCGCTGTCGCCGGCGACCAGTCGTTCGCGCACCAGGATGCGCATATCTTTTGGCATTGGAATTGTCGATGTTCTGGCTTTGACAGACAACACAGCGCAATTGCCGCGAGAGGTCGCGGGCGCGCTGTTCCAGCACCGCATCGTCCAGCACTTCGTCCGGGTCCACCGCCAGAACCGGCGCAACAAAAGCGACGGCGAGAATGAGCGCCAGCGCGGCGGAAATGAGGCTACGGCCCATCATCGCCCTCCTGGCGCAATTGCTCCACCAGCGGTTTTAAATCCCGCTTCCAGATTAACGGCGTGATCGGGCCGGCAAAGCGATAACGAATGCGGCCCTTGCGATCGATGATAAACGTTTCCGGCGCGCCGGTAATGCCAAAATCAATCGCGGTGCGGCCCGTGGGGTCGTCGCCGATAAAGTCGTAAGGATTGCCGCGTTGTTCGAGCCAGCGTGCGCCGGCGCCGGGTTTGTCCTTCCAGTCGATGCCGGCGATGATAACCTCCTCGCGCGCGGCGATATCCATCAATACCGGATGCTCGACAATGCAGCTGATGCACCAGGAGCCAAAGAAATTGATCAGCGCCACCTCGCCGTCGAGATCGCTGGTCGCAAAGCCGCGTTCCTCGCCCTCAATCGCCGCGAGATCAAACACCGGCAGCGGCTGGTCGATCAGCGCGGATGGCATGTAGGAGGGATCGCGCGTCAGGCCGACGGCGAAATATATTCCGAGCACAACGAAGAGCGCCAACGGCGCCAGGAAAACCATACGCTTCATGGGGTCGCTCCTTGTGAGGCGGCGGGGACAGCGGCGGCGTTGGCGCTAATGGTTTGTGTGCGGCGGGAGAGCCGTCGCGGCGCATTAACAGCGGCGACGCCGCCGCCCAACGCCATCAGGCCGGCGCCAATCCACATCCATACCGCAAACGGGTTGAAAAAGGCGCGCACCGCCCAGCCGGCGGTTTCCGATTTCTCGCCAAGCGTCAGATAGAGATCGCCGCGCGCCATGGTCCAAATCCCCGCTTCGGTGGTTTGCATGGCGCGCACCGGATAGAAGCGGCGCTCGGTCGTCAGGTCTCGCAAGATGGCGCCGCCGCGTTCAATCGAAAACACCGCGCGCTCGGCGGTGTAATTCGGGCCGGCCGCCTCGACAACGCGCTCAAGGCGCGCATCAAACCCGCCAACCGAGATGACATCGCCTTCTTCCATGAAGCGTACAACTTCGGTGCGCCAGGCGCCGGCGCCGATGATGCCGATAATCACCACCGCCAGACCGATATGGGCGATGGTCATGCCGAGATAGGCGCGCGGCAGCGTCGCGATGCGGCCAAAAGCGGCGCCCAGTGGGGAGGAGAAGGCTTTTATCCGTATAAGGAGGTCGAGGATGGCGCCGCCGCCGGCCCAGATGGCGAGCCCGGCGCCGAGCGCGGCGATGACCGGTCCCGGCCAAGACAGCCAGGCGGCGATGACGCCGATGGCGCCCGCCGCCGCCAGCGCTGGCCATAGCCGTTCGATGGCCGGCTTGAGCCGGCCTTTCTTCCAGGCAAGCGCCGCGCCCGGCGCCAGAAACACCAACATCAGCGCCATGAACGGCAGAAAAGAGGCGTTAAAATAAGGCGCGCCAACGGAAATCCGTGTTCCGGTGAGGACGTCGATAAACAACGGATAGAACGTCCCGATAAAGACGGTTGCGCAGGCAGTGACCAGAAAGACATTGTTGAGCAGGATGGCGCCTTCGCGGCTCACCGGTTGAAATCCCGCCCGGCTTTGCAGCAACGGCGCGCGCAACGCAAACAGCGCCAACGAGCCGCCGGTGACAGCGGCAAGGATTGCAAGGATGAAAACCCCGCGTGTCGGGTCGACCGCAAAGGCGTGTACGGATGTTAAAACCCCCGAGCGCACCAAAAACGTGCCAACCAGGCTAAGCGAGAAAGCCATGATCGCCAGCAGCACCGTCCAGACCTTCAAGGCCTCGCGCTTTTCAACCACGCGGATGGAGTGGATCAGCGCGGTGCCCGCAAGCCACGGCATGAAGGAGGCGTTCTCCACCGGGTCCCAGGCCCAAAAGCCGCCCCAGCCCAATTCGTAATAGGCCCACCACGAGCCGAGCGCGATGCCGATGGTCAAAAACACCCAGGCGGCCAGCGCCCAAGGGCGCACCGCCCGCGCCCAGGCGGCGTCGACTTTGCCGGTGATCAGTCCGGCGACGGCATAGGCGAAGGTCAGCGAAAAGCCGACATAGCCGAGATACAAAAACGGCGGATGGATCGCCAGACCCGGGTCTTGCAACAGCGGGTTGAGATCCATGCCGTCCGCCGGCGCCGGAAACACCCGCGCAAACGGATTTGAGGTGAACAAAATAAAGGCGATGAAAGCCGCCGCGATCATCCCTTGGACGCTGAGCGTCATCGCTTTAAGGGTCGAAAACTGTCCAGGGATTGCCAGCGCCGCGCCGTAAAGCGCAAGAATCAGCGCCCATAACAACATCGAGCCCTCATGGTTTCCCCAAACGCCGCTGAGCTTATAGACGAACGGCTTTGCCGAATGAGAGTTTTCAACCACATTGACGACGGAAAAATCGGAAACCGCATGCACATAGGTGAGGGATAAAAACGCAATCAGGATCAGCCCGCCCTGGACCAGCGCGGCGATGCGCGTCGACGCCTGGAGCGGCGCGCCGCCAACAAGCGGCGCCGCGCCCTGAAAGAGCGCCGTCAAAAACGCCAGAATAAGCGCCACTTGACCGATTTCCGCCGCCATAAGGGGTCCTGTCTCGTTGCCTCGCCGCGCTGCTATTATCGCGCCGGTTTGGCGGAAAATAGCACGCCGCCCGGCGCGGCATATGGGGTGTAGCAGGCGAAATGTCGCAGCGCCAAGGGCGGCAATGTTGCCGATGTTGCAAAGTCGGCGTTGCTACAGGACAATCCAGCATGAGCGAATTTCTACAGATGGGCGGCTACGCTCGCTTTGTGTGGCCGGCCTATATCGTTTCCGCGCTGGTCATTGGCGGTCTGTCCCTGGCGATATGGCGTCGCGGGCGCGCCCTGCAGCGACAGCTATCCCGGTTTGACGCCGAAGGCGCCGCCCGGCCGCGCTCCTAATATGCGATTTACAACAACGGCCGGGTCCGCTATTCGATGCCGCCTTTGGAGCCGGGGAAGACAGTCGACGCTGGCGAGACCGGGGAGAGCGAATAAGGGCCAGGCCCTTGTTTTTGCTTTGAGAAAGTTATGAGCCGCCTTAGCTCAGTTGGTTAGAGCGCTTGATTGTGGATCAAGAGGTCCCCCGTTCAATCCGGGGAGGCGGTACCATTAACAAATCCTTACAAAATAGGCTTCAAACTGGCGCAGGTCTCGCATGCGCGCGGCGTATGTCCTTTGGTGTTTTATGAAAATCGCCTTTTTCTCGCCGGCATGGCCCGTGGCGCAAGCTCAAAACGGTATCGCGACCTATGTCGATATCATGACCAGAGCGCTGCGAAAGGCTGGCCATGAATGCGTTGTCATCACTCCGAGATTGATTGGGACAGAGAGCGAGCGCGATGTATTTCAGCTTGGCCCCATAAAGCAGCCGATTTGGGAAAGGGCCGCTAAAGCCATTCATCGCCGGATAAGCGGCGAGCATGCGCCCGACAACAAACCTTATGCGCGCGCCATAGCAGAGGCAATTGGCAGAGCATCGCAAAGCGCGCCGTTTGATCTGATCGAAATCGAAGAGTCGTTTGGCCACCCATACCATTTGCAAAAACTAATAAATACGCCAGTCGTCACGCGCCTGCATGGCCCGCACTTCCTCGTTCATCAAGGAAAGATTGAGGAGCGCAATCGCCAACGTATCGATGCCGAAGGTGTTGCGATGCGCGCGAGCCGGGCTGTGACTTGCCCATCGCGATCCGTTCTCGACAAGGTTGCGTCCCATTATGGTCTGGATGAAGGCTTCGGAACCGCGATCCCAAACCCAGTAGAAATCTCCGCCGATGCGTGGCGCCTCGATGGGTGCGATCATAATATGTTGCTGTTTGTCGGACGTTTTGATTCGATCAAAGGCGCGGACATCATGCTTTCTGCATTTTCCGGGTTGGCGGCGCGTCACGCGGATTTGAAACTGGTTATGCTCGGGAAAGACATTGGTATTGAACGGGCGGATGGGCGCGTTCAGCACTTCGAAGAATACGCACGCGCGCATCTGAGTGACGACGTTTTCGCGCGTGTTGATTTTCTGGGGCCGGTGAGCCGCGCACGCGCGGATGAATTGCGCCGCCGGGCCCTGGTCTGCATTTCCGCCTCGCGGTTTGAGTGCTTCCCCTATGCGGTTACTGAAGCGCTCGCGCTTGGGTGCCCTGTGGTGGCGTCGGCGACCGAAGGTCTGACAGAATATCTTCGCAACGACGAGGACTTGCTGCTTGCAAATGTTAACGACCCTGAGGCTCTTGAAGCGCGTATTTCATCGTTGATTGAACATCCCGAAAGGGCGCAACAGCTTGGCGCAACCGGGCGGCAAACGGCGATTACGCATCTGTCGCCCGAAAAGGTCGCTATGAAAGCGCTGAATTTTTATCAGCATGTTATCGCAAATAACCCGACAGACGCAGTCGGAGCAATGTTACAATAGTTAGTGAAGGGTGCGCCACGGAATGCTCGGCGGATTGATAAGCATCTTTTTTACCGCCTTCTCAGCGATGGTCGCCTTTGTGTCGGCGCCGCGCGGGGGCGCCTTTTGCCTTTTCAGAATTGTCGCAGTCTGGGTGTCGGTCGCAGTCTTTGCATTTCTAATTGGCAACAAATGGCTTGTATTTGCTCTGATCAGCCTCACGCTATTGATTGTCGCGCCGGCGCGACCGGCTGAAAGGGTCTATCTTTATATCGGCGCTATGGTTGCGATCCCTGCGGGACTTAGTTTGAACCTGCCTTTCCCGGGGCTGAATTACCTTATCAGTCTTGACTACGCCAAAATCACGACGCTTATTTTATTAGGCCCGATTTTTGTCAAGAACCTCATGTCACGGCCGCCCCAGCATTTGAAAACCGTCGGTAGGCTGTTGGTTATCTTTGTGTTGCTGACCGGCGTCATGTCTATTCGAGATTTGCCGTTTACCAGCATGCTAAGAGCCTTATTCGATCAGTTCCTGTTGGTGATTATACCCTATTTCGCCATCAGCCGCGCGTTGACCACTCAGGCTGAAGTAGACAACGCCGTCAGGGCATTGTTTGTGAGTGCGATCATTCTTGCCGGTATAGGTATTTTTTCCACGCTGTGGCGTTGGAATTATTATGTTCATTTAAGCGAACATATTTTCGCAAAGTCGTTTACGGAGTATCGCAACGGGTTTTTAAGAATCAGCGCGACTTTAGGCGGAACACTTCTCGGATTTGTGATGGGCGTTGCGATTACGGCAGTGTTTGTTTTTCAGGCCGCCAAGGAATACCCAAAGATTTATGCGATCGCTTTTTCGGGTGTTTTTGCGTTTGTACTATTCACCACAGGCGCCCGGGGCGGGTGGTTGGCGGCTATGCTAATCGTTGGGTCTTATTTTTTATTGTCCACACTAAATAAATCCGGCCGCCAAATATTATTGCTTTCCCTCATTGCAGGCGTTGCCACAATCCTGGTTCTTGTATTCCAGGACAGTGCGTTGCTGAGCGACGAGTATGGCACGATTGATTATCGCGCAGATTTGTTGCGTACGAGCATGAAGCAAATTGCAGAAAGGCCGTTATTTGGGTCCGCGGATTTTTTAGAGTCGCCGCGATTTGCTCATTTACGCCAGGGAGAAGGCATCATCGATCTGGTGAATGTCTATATCCAGCTTTCCCTGCATTATGGGCTGGTTGGGTTTTCGCTTTTCTTTGGAGCAAACTTGCTGGTGTTGCACGCCGGTGTCGCGACGTTGGGACGCATGCCGTTTGGCCGTGATATTGGCGCTAAGGCGGCGGGTGCGCGCAGGACTGTTGTGTTGTTGATCGCAACTCATATTGGTTATCTCGCAATGATAGCGACGATAAGTTGGGTCTCGTATATCTGGCAATATGGGTTTGTCATTCTCGGACTTATGGCAGCGCAAGTCCGGGTCGGCGCGCTGCCTGGCGCCACGCCTGAACACCATGTCGAAATTCCACCCGCGCAAGACCCCTCACCACCGCCAAGCGCGTCTAATTCGCGCGCGCATTTACCCTATGGAGCCCGGTTTGTCCGCCGTTCCTGATCCCATCCGGCTTGTCTCACGCGTAAGGCCTTATTTGGGCGACGGGTCGAGCCTGTTGATCATCTTGCAGGCGGCTACCAGCATTCTGCGCCTGGGCAGCAATCTGATTTTGACGCGGCTTCTAGTTCCGGAAGCCTTTGGCGTCGTCGCGATTGTGGTGTCGATTTGGTACGTCCTGGTAATGCTGTCGGATCTTGGGCTGCGCGCCTATGTAACACGCCATCCGACGGCGAGCGACGAGCTTGTCCAGACAGTTTGGACGATACGGTTTATACGCAATATCTTTCTTGCGACCATTATGTTCGTCGGCGCAGATTTCTTTGCAAATATCTATTCGGCGCCGGAAGTGAGCCCGGCAATAAGAATGGCGTCGGCATTTATACTCATTGAAGGCCTTACGTCATTGGGTTTTTTAACCAATGAGCGCGCCAGAAGAGTTATTCGGTTGACGCTAATCGATTTTGTAAAATTTCTGTTTGCCACCACCGTCACGATTATCGCTGCATACTTTCTCAGAAATTTCTGGGCGATTATCATTTCGATGTTCGTAAGTTCTGTTTTTACTCTGGTGGTGAGTTATACGCTGGTGAAAGGCCCGCCGATCCGTTTTCGACTAGACCGCGAGCATGTGCTCGATCTGTGGCGGTTTTGTCGGTTTGTCATTCCAGCCAGTATGATAAGCATTGTCCTGACACAGACGGATAAATTCTTTCTCGCAAAATTCTTTCCACTTGCCGAGCTTGGGAAATACATGCTGGCGTCAGCGCTTGCGATGACTATTCTCACTGTCATAGGCGAGTATGTTATGCGTGTTTTTTATCCTCGGTTTGCGCAAGTTGTTCGTGAGGCGCCGGAAAAAGCGGCGGATGTATTTTATGCATCGCGCAGACAGGTAACGCTATTGTTAGCATTCGGCGCTGGCGGCGTTATCGGCGGCGCGGAACTCATCATCAGAATCCTTTTCAACGATAACTACCTCGGCGCCGGCTTTTACCTGGCGATTTTGTGCCTGCAGCCGCTCGCCAGACTGAGTTCAGTGCCCGCAGAGCAGGCGCTGGTTGCTATGGGCTTTATTCGCATCACCTTGGTTGCGAATATTTTGAGGTTGGCCTGGGTGCTCGGGGCCGCGCCGATCGCTTATTTCCAAATCGGACCGCTCGCCGTCATTGTGGTGATGAGCTTGACGGAAGTCGTGCTGCTGCCGTTTTTCTGGTGGCATCTGCACCGTCGCGGGCTGTTGAAAGTTTCTGAAGAATTATTCATCTTTGGCGTCGCGGCGGTGGGATATCTCATTGGGTTCGGCGGCAACTGGGCGGTGCATGCGGCGATCAACGCCGGACTTATTCCGGCCTTCTGACGCCATTTGCGCCAATTTGTCAGGAAAAACATACGGCTCGGCGGTGGATAAAAAACGCAACCGGCAGGGTCTGAAACCAGCCAATAGCCATTGATACCAGACCGAAGCACTTTATTAAAAACTGCTTAAAAGCGTTGCGAGAATCTTTTAACAAAATTTCATGCCTCGCTTTAGCCTGAAACCGTTGACCAACCGGCCCGATTAAACCTTTGTCAGCGATAAATGCCTATTACTGGATTCGTTAACCTTAACGTATTCCCGCCACGGGCATGTGTCGTTTGGTTCAACCTGTAGTATGAGCAGTGGGTAGTTTATGGCCGCGCGTAAATTTAGCTTGCTGATGGGCGCATCAATTTCAGGAATTCTGCTTGGGTGGGGCGCGCATGCTTCCGCCCAAAGCACGGCTGAGGGGGCTTTATATCCGGCCGACATCGTGGCGCCGTTGCGTGTTGTGGAGACGCAAGACGCAAATGCGGGTTCTGGACTTTCGGCGCCGAGCATATTGCCGTCGCCGGCGGCGGTAAGGGCCAATCCCCAACTTGCCGCTGCGCTCGGGCCGGCGGCGTTTGTACTCAATGCATCCAGCGGCGGCGAAAAATTCCGCGCGCAGATACGCCGCGCCGTCGGGCGCCATCCCGCCTATCACCGTCAGGTTTCCACACTCGATGAAACCAGGGCCGGCGCGCGGCGCGCACGTTCCGCGCTTTATCCGCAATTGTCGGCGCAAGTAACCGGTGATTATGTGCTGACCCGCGACTTTGCAACCGGGACGGACAATGTGGTTGAATCGTTGCGGCCGCGCGAGCAATTCAAGGCGGGCGTTTCCGCGTCCCAACTTATCTTTGACGGCGGCGCGACATTCCAGCGCATTAAAAGCGCGCGGGCGCGCCATTCTGAATTTAAAAACTCAATCAGCACCCGTATCAATAATTTATCATTCACAGCGCTGGGCGCCTATCACGACCTGTTGACTCAACAGGCGTTATTGGCGCTTGGCGAGGCGTTTATCCGTCGCCATGAAAAAATCCTCAGCGACGTCAAGGAGCGTGAACGACTGGGCGCAAGCGCGCGCGCGGATATCATGCGCACCGTGGGCCGTCTTGCGGCGGCGCGGGCGCGGGTTGCTCAAATTCGCGAAGCTGAGCGATTGGCGGAAATTCGCTACGAGGAATTCTTTGCTGAGAAGCCGGGCGCTCTGACGCGGCCATCCTTCGATACGGTTGTCGTAAAAAGCCGCGAGCAGGCGGCAACCGCAGCAATCCAGAATAACCCCGAAATCGCCGTCGCCACCGCGCGCGCGGACGCATCACGGGCTGAATACAAAGCCGCAAAAGGCGCACGGCTTCCTGAAGTGCGGGTGTCGGTCAACGCAACTAAGTTCGATGTTTTCGATAGCGGCAACGATTTTGACGTCCGCGCCGGCCTCAATCTCAATTACGACATCTTCGGCGGCGGCGCCCGTGCGGCCGATATTGCCCAAGCCAGCTCGCGGGCGCGCCAGGCGAAATTTGGCGAGGACCAGGCGCGCCGCGAAATCGCCCGCGACGCCGCCATAGCTTTTGAGCGCCGCGAGGGCGCGGCGGCGCGCCTTGACGCGCTTGAGGCCGCTATCATCGCCAATGACCAAAGTCGCGAGCTTATTCTGGAGCGATATCGTGTGGCGCGCGGAGGCCTTATCGATGTTCTGCAGGCGGAAAATGATTATTTTGAATCCGGCGTCGCCTATCTTGTCGGCCTGGCCAATCGCGATATGGCGACTTATGCGCTGATGGAGCACACCGGTGATTTGCTGCGGTTTTTCTCGCCGATGAACGAATATGCAGACGTCATAAGCGAGGGTGTAGATGGCTAAGCCTGGCGCCTTCATGAACGCGCTTATTCCAACGCAGCACTGGCTGTTTGGACCGCTGCGCGACAACGCAAAAATTTACGGACAGACCATCCTGGCGGCGGCGATTGTCAATATGCTGGCTCTGGTGTCGTCGTTTTTTATCATGACCGTTTATGATCGGGTGCTGCCGAACCAGGCGATTGAATCGCTGGTGGTGCTGACGATTGGCGTCCTCATCGCGCATCTTTTTGACTTCATATTGAAATCATTGCGCGGCTATTTCATCGATATAGCCGGCCAGCGGCTCGATGCGACGGTTGGCGCGACGATTTTTGACAATCTCATGGATATGAAGCTTGAGGCGCGGCGCGGCGGCGCCGGCGCGATCGCCGGGCTGGTGAAAGAGTTTGAAAACTTACGTGACTTTTTTAGTTCGGCAACGCTGGTTGCGGTTGTCGATTTACCGTTTATTTTTCTGTTTATCGCAGTGATCGCCATGATCGGCGGGCCTATTGCTCTGGTGCCGCTCACCGGTGTTTTGATGGCGATCGGCGCCGGCGTGATTATTCAGCCGTTGATTATGAAGCGCACCAAACAGGCGATGGCGGAGGGCCATCTGAAACACGCCGTCCTTATCGAGACGATTGCCGGGCTTGAAACGGTCAAGAGCGTTGACGCCGGAAGCATGATGCGTTCGCGCTGGCGCGCCGGCGTGATGCAGCAGGCGAAAACTTCGACCATCGGGCGTTTTTTAAATCAGTTCGCGGTTAATGTCGCCGGCTTTGCCCAGCAGTTCAGTCAAGTCGGCGTTGTCGTTATCGGCGTCTTTCTGATTGGCGCCAATGAGATCACCATGGGCGCGTTGATTGCGAGCGTCATCCTCACCGGTCGCGCCATGGGCCCGCTGGCGCAGGTCGCCTCGCTTTTAAGCCGCGTCAATGGCGCCTTCGCCTCCTATAAGGCGCTCAACGAGTTGATGACCGCGAAGTCGGAAATTGACCCCAAGCGCAATTACCTCGCGCGGCCCAAACTCACCGGCAAAATAGAATTTCGCGAAGTCAGTTTCGCCTATCCCGGCCAGACCGTGCGTGCGCTCGATGAGGTTTCCTTTACCATCGAGCCTGGCGAGCGGGTTGCGATCCTTGGCAAGAACGGCTCCGGCAAGAGCACGATTGTCCGCCAGATTACCGGCCTTTATCAGCCGACGGAGGGTTCCGTCCTGGTTGACGATACCGATATCCGCCAGATCAGGCCGTCGGATTTGCGTTCCAATATCGGCGCCGTCCTCCAGGATGTGTGTCTGTTCTCAGGGTCGATTAAAGAAAATATCGCGCTCGGTCTGGAGAAGGTGTCGGACGACGATATTTTGGCGGCGGCGAAAATTGCCGGCGTGCATGAGTTTATCGGCGCGTCGTCGGGCGGCTATGACCAACATTTGGCCGAACGCGGCGAGGGCTTGTCCGGCGGCCAGCGCCAGGCGATTGCGCTGGCGCGCGCGCTGGCGCCAAAGCCGTCGATGTTGCTGCTTGACGAGCCGTCCAGCGCGCTGGACAGCCATGCGGAAGCAGCGCTTATCGCCCGGTTGAACAAGGCGACGCAGGGGCGCACGCTGCTGGTCGTCACCCACCGCATGTCGATGGTGAAGCTAGTGGATCGCATCATTGTGCTCGACCAGGGGCGGGTGATTGTTGATGGCGCACGCGATACGGTGCTCAGCGCGATGTCGTCTGCGCGTCAGCTGAAATCACGCCGCCGCGAGGCGCCCAAGCTTGTTGATACGAGGGCCGCGTGATGAGCGACGCACGCGAAGTCGTTGCCGTTGACGTCGATGTTGACGACGTCCTGATGATTGCGCCGGCGCGCGCGGCGCAATATCTTCTGTATACGATTGCGGCGCTATTTCTGACGACGCTGGTTTGGGCCTCGGTCGCAAAGCTTGACCGTGTCACCCGCGGTACGGGCAAGGTTGTTACCTCCAACCAGTTGCAGGAGGTTCAGTATTACGAAGGCGGCATCGTTAAGGAAATACTGGTGTCGGCAGGCGAAGAGGTTATCGCCGGACAAATTCTAGTGCGGCTCGACCCGACGCAGATGAATGTTGAATTCACCAAAAGCCGCGAGGGCTACAATGTGCTGGCGGCGCAGATCGCGCGGCTTGAAGCCGAAGCAGCGCTGACGCCGGTGGTGTTTGCGCGCGCGCTTGTCGCCGTCGCGCCGCGCATCGTTACTAATGAGCGCGCGCTGTATGAAGCGCGACGGGCGGAGATGGAAGCCGCGCTTGGGGTTGAGCAAAACAAGCTCGATCAGCGCCGCGAGGCCTATCAGGATGCAAAAGTATCTTTTGCGACGGCAAAGGAAGCGCAGGCGTTTGCCATTCAGGAGCTGCAAATGTTGCAGCGCCTGGTCGAAAAAGGAATTGAACCCCGGGTTGAACTCCTGCGCGCTCAACAGCGCGAGGCCGCCTCGCGCGGCGAGATGCAGCGCGCTGAGATCGCCGTTAAGCGATCCGCCTTTGAGGTGCGCGAAGCGGAAGGCGAGGTTGACCGGATACGCAAAACCTTTGCGGCCGCCGCCACCGATGACCTTAATAAGGCAAAAGCCAAGTTTGAGGATCTGAAAGGCGAATTGCCTGCGCTTGAAGATAAAGTTATGCGCACTGAGGTGCGTGCGCCGGTCTCGGGCATTGTGAACCGGGTTCTGGTGTCGACGATTGGCGGCGTGGTTGCGCCGGGCGAAACGATTGTCGAGGTGGTGCCGAGCGAGGATGCGTTGATTGTTCAGGCGAAGATCAAGCCATCCGATATTGGTTTTTTACAAGTCGGCCAGGATGTAAAAGTCTCGATCACCGCTTATGATTCGTCCGTTTACGGGTCGATGAAAGGCTATATTGAGACCATCAGTCCCGATGCCATAGAAGATGAGAAAACCGGCGAGAGCTTTTACAATATCGTCGTGCGCACGCATACGGCGGCGCTGGAAAGCAAGCGCGGCAACCTCAATATTCTTCCCGGCATGGCCGCGGAGGTTGCTATCCTGAATGGCAAACGCACGGTTCTCGCCTATATTATGAAGCCGCTCGCAGATGTCAGCCATAAGGCGCTGCAGGACAAATAACCGCCATTTTCCTGTATAGTATCGTTGTTCAAGCTTGGCTCTTGCATGGCGTATTGTTTCGTCGGCATTGTCAGTTTAAGCCCATTCAGAAGCGTGTCATTCATTACTGGAGTAGATCTTTATGTGCGGGATCATCGGCGTTTTAGGCCATGGAGAGGCGACGCCAGCCATTTTGGAGGGGCTGAAGCGGCTCGAATATCGCGGCTACGATTCCGCCGGCGTCGCTTGCGTCAATGATGGCGCCATCGTTCGTCGGCGGGCGGCGGGCAAGCTCTCGGTTCTGACGGCGCTGCTCGATAAACAACCACTGGCCGGCGCTGCCGGCATTGGCCACACGCGATGGGCGACCCATGGGGCGCCAACCGACGAAAATGCGCATCCGCATGTAACTGAGCGTCTTGCTCTGATCCATAATGGCATCATCGAGAATTTTGCTGAGCTACGCGAAGAGCTGGTCGGCCACGGGCGCAGCTTCGCGTCGCAAACCGATTCGGAAGTCTGCGCCCAGCTGATCACGCATTATCTGGAAAGCGAAAACCTTGCGCCCCGTGAGGCGTTTTCCAAGGCGCTGAAGCGCCTTCGCGGCGCCTTTGCCCTTGCTGCGATATTCGAAGGTGAAGATGACCTCATCTTAGTTGCCCGGCGCGGCAGCCCGCTGGCGATTGGGCGCGGCGACGGGGAAATGTTTATTGGCTCGGATGCGTTTGCACTCGCCCCGTTCACCAACCGCATCACCTATCTCGAAGACGGCGACTGGGCGATGGTGACACGCGCTGGTTTTGAAATCGTTGACGATGCCGGGCGCAAGGTTGAACGCCCGGAGACCATATCTTCCGCATCCGGTGCAATGGTCGACAAGGACGGCCACCGTCATTTTATGGCCAAAGAAATCCATGAGCAGCCGGAAGTGATCGCCCACACATTGTCCCGTTATGTCGACCCGGCGAGCAAAACACTTGGAAAGCTGAGCCATGGGTTTGACTTTTCCAAGCTTGACCGGCTGACGATTTCCGCCTGCGGTACGGCCTATTACGCCGGGATGATCGCCAAATACTGGTTTGAGACCTGGGCGCGACTACCGGTTGAAATCGATGTCGCGTCGGAGCTGCGCTACCGCGATGTGCCTTATGCGGCTAACGGCGGCGCGTTGTTCATCTCACAATCCGGCGAGACCGCCGACACGCTGGCGGCGTTGAGCGACGCCAAAGCCCATGGCCAGAAAATCGCCGTTGTCGTCAATGTCGCGGAATCAAGCATCGCGCGCGCGGCGAATGTGGTGTTTCCGACCGCGGCCGGGCCGGAGATTGGGGTTGCCTCCACCAAAGCCTTCACCTGCCAGCTGACGACGCTTGCCTGTATCGCCATCGCCGCCGGGCGCCAGCGCGGCGTCCTCTCGCAGGAGGATGAGCAGCGGCTGGTTGGCGCGCTTTTAGAAACCCCGCGACTGGTTGCAGAAGCGCTCGCCCATGAGCCGGCCATTGCGCAGATCGCTGCGGACATCGCCAAGTGCGATGATATTTTATACGTTGGGCGCGGCGTCAGTTTCCCGATTGCGATGGAGGGGGCGCTCAAGCTGAAAGAGATTTCCTATATCCATGCGGAAGGCTATGCCGCGGGCGAGTTAAAGCACGGGCCGATTGCGCTGATCGACGAGACCGTGCCGGTGGTAGTGGTGGCGCCCAGCGACCGGCATTACGAGAAAACCATTTCAAACATGCACGAGCTTATCGCCCGCGGCGGCAAGCCGCTGTTGATTTCCGACAAAAAAGGCATCGCCGCAGCGGGCGACGGGGTTTGGGCGACAATAGAAACGCCGGATACGGATGCGTTGCTGGCGCCGATTGTCTATGCGGCGCCGGTGCAGCTGCTCGCCTATTACACGGCGACCACCAAAGGCACCGATGTTGACCAGCCGCGCAATCTCGCCAAATCGGTGACCGTCGAATAGCGGCGCATCCCCTGATATGACACAAGCCTCGGCCCCACGCGTTACGATTATCATCGTCAATTACAATGCCGGCGGCCGCTTGCGGCGCTGCCTGGGTTGCCTTGCCGCGCAGACCTTCCAGGATTTTGAAACTATCCTTGTCGATAATGGGTCTACGGATAATTCGCTGGAACATGTACGCGCCGCCGCATTGCCGGTTACGATTGATGAGGTGGGGACTAATCTTGGTTTCGCCGCCGCTAATAATCGCGCTGCGAAGACGGCTACGGGCGAATGGCTCGCCTTTCTCAACCCGGACGCCTATCCGGAGCCCGGTTGGCTGGCGGCGTTGCTGGCGGCGGCGGGGCGCCATCCCGGCGTTGATGCGTTTGGCTCGGCGCAGATTGACGCCGCAAACCCGGACCGGCTCGACGGTGCCGGCGACGCCTATCATTTTTCCGGCGTTCCCTATCGCGGCCATCATGGTTGGCCGGTTGCATCCTTGCCGCCGGAAGGCGAGTGCTTCGCGCCATGCGCAGCGGCGGCGATGTATAGCCGCTCGACATTCGCAGCGCTAGGCGGATTTGAGGAAAGCTTTTTTTGTTATTGTGAAGATGTCGATTTGGGCTTCCGCCTGCGCCTGGCCGGTGGGCGGGCGATGCAAATCCCGGATGCGCTTGTGCTGCATGAGGGTTCCGGCGTTACCGGCCGGCGCAGTGATTTCACCGTCTATCACGGCCACCGCAACCGGATTTGGGCTTACTATCGAAACATGCCTTTGGCGTTGCTTATCATCAGCGCGCCGTTTCAGGTGTTTGCAAATATTTATCTGCTGGCGCGGTTTGCCTTTCTCGGCGAAGCCAAGCCGTATCTGCGCGCCATGCGCGACGGCTTTGCCGGTCTGCCGGCGCAAACGGCGGCGCGCCGTGAGATTCAGCGGACCCGCAAAATCTCGCTCGGCAAGCTTGCAAAGGTTTTGACCTGGTCGCCAATAAAACTATTGCGAAAACAGGCCGATATTTTCGGCGAATGAACCGTGCGCGCCGCTATCTTTTATCCATTAAACCCACGGATGGCGTCGACAATCCGGTCTTGCGTTTCCTCATCAAGATAGGGATGCATGGGCAACGACATGACGCCGCCGGCTTTTTCTTCAGTGACCTTGAGCGTGCCTGGCGCGGGCGCAAATTCCTTATAGGCGGGACTGACATGCATCGGCGCCGGATAATAAACCGCGGTTGGAATATCTAACGCGGCAAGATGGCCTCGCAAGCCGTCGCGGTTATCATGTTCGATAGTATATTGGGCCCAGATTGAGACATACCCGTCTTTGACAGATGGCGTCGACGAAACATGCGGCGCCAGAAGCTCATTATACCGTGCGGCAATTTTATTGCGCGCCTCGATTTCGTCAGCGAAGATTGCCAGCTTTTCAAGCAGCACCGCCGCCTGAATCGTATCGAGGCGCGAGTTCATGCCGATGCGCATATTGAGATATTTCGGATCATGGTCGAATGTGCGCCCTTCCATGTCGGCGGTGATGGCCTTGCCGTGCACATGCAGACTGTCCAGAATATCCGCAAGCGCGGCGTCATTGGTGAGAACGGCGCCGCCATCGCCATAACACCCCAGAGGTTTTGCCGGAAAGAAACTGGTGGTCACCACGTCGGCAAAATCGCTAGGATGGCGCCCGTTTATCGTTGCGCCAAACCCTTGCGCGCTATCGGCGAGTAGTTTGAGACCATACTTGTCGGCAATCTCGCGAAGCCTTGGGTAATTGGCGCTCTGGCCAAAAAGACAAACACCGATAATCACTTTCGGCGTTAGTTTACCCTCGCGAATTGTTTGTTCAATCGCGCGTTCGAGGTCGTCCGGGTTGAGGTTGTATGTATCAGCTTCGATATCAACAAAGACGGGCGATGCGCCAAACCACGGGATGACCTCGCCGGTTGCGCAGAACGTAAAGCTGGGACAGAAAACCGCGTCATTTGGTTTCACCTCCCAGGCCATCAGCGCCAGGGCGATGGCGTCCGTTCCGCTGGCGCAGGCGACGGCGTGTTTTGCGCCTGAAAATGCAGCGAGCTGACGTTCAAGTTCACCGACTTCAGGCCCCATAACAAAAGCGCCATGGTCAAGGACGGTTTGAATGGCGCTGTCGATTTTGCCGGCAATCCGGCGCCGCTGCGCCTGCAGGTCGATGAACGGGATACTCATGCGGGATACTTTCTGATGGGGACAGCGTTGGGGTGTGGCTTAGTGGTTATGTTTTCCGGTTGTTTCTTTGTGAACGAGCAATCCTTACGCGTCAGTTACGGTCTTTAAATACCAGTCATAGGCCAGTTTTAGCCCGTCTTTCAGGGGCGTCTGGGCGCGCCAGCCCATGTTGAGGAGGCGTTCAGACGACATCAATTTGCGCGGCGCGCCGTCCGGTTTTGAGGCGTCTTTGCGCAGCTCTCCAGTTAGTCCGGCAGTTTGCATGACCAGTTTTGCAAGTTCTGCGATGGTTACATCCGAGCCGGCGCCAACATTGATGAAATCATTTCCGGAATAATGTTTCATCAAAAAAACCAGCGCATCCGCGCAATCGTCAACATACAGAAACTCCCGCAAGGGTGATCCCGACCCCCAAATCTCCAGATCGCTCTCGCCTTTCTCGCTGGCGAGCCGCGCTTTGCGTAAGAGCGCCGGAATAACGTGGCTGTTTTCCGGATGGTAATTGTCATGCGGCCCATAAAGATTTGTCGGCATCGCCGAGATAAAATCCGCGCCATATTGTTTTCGGTAAGCTTGGCAAAGTTTGATGCCGGCAATCTTTGCGATCGCATACCATTCATTGGTGGGCTCAAGCGGGCCAGTTAGCAAAGCCTCTTCGCTCATCGGCTGGGCCGCATCTCGCGGATAAATACAAGATGAGCCGAGAAACAGAAGCTTCTCAACGCCGGCCGCATGGGATGCGTGAATGACATTAGCGGCAATCATCAAATTTTCGTAGAGAAATTCAGCCGGATAGGTATCGTTTGCATAGATGCCGCCAACCTTAGCGGCGGGGAGAAATACCGCCTGCGGTTTTTCCTGGCAAAGCCAGTCCAGCACCGACGCCTGTTGGGTGAGATCGAGTTCGCTGCGCGTTGCCGTCAAAATTTCAGCACAGTGTTCCGCCTGCAGTCGCCGCACCAGCGCTGAGCCCACCATGCCGCGATGGCCGGCGACCCAGACCCGCTTGCCCTCAAGCGCGTAAGTGATGGATGGTTGTCCGGACGTCATTACAATTACGCCTTTTTGAGAAGTTCATCTGCTTCGGCTAAATCGGCCTGAACCATCTCGTTCACCAGCTCCTCAAACGGCGTCTTGTGTTTCCAGCCCAGCACATCACGCGCCTTGGACGGGTCAGCAAGCAGCAAGTCGACTTCGGTTGGCCTGAAATAGACCGGATCAACGCGAATGAGAACGGCGCCCGTTTTTGCATTGACGCCCTGTTCCTTGACGCCTTTGCCGCGCCATTCGATTGGAATGTCTATATGCGCAAATGACCGCTCTACAAATTCCCGCACGGAATGGGTCTCGCCAGTGCCGAGCACGAAATCATCCGGCGTATCATGCTGCACAATGCGCCACATTCCTTCGACATAATCGCGCGCATGCCCCCAGTCGCGCTTGGCGTCGAGATTGCCGAGGAAGAGTTCGTTCTGCATGTTGCGCGCGATCCGGGCGACGGCTCTGGTTATTTTGCGGGTGACGAACGTCTCTCCGCGCACCGGACTTTCATGATTGAAAAGAATACCGTTAGATGCATGCATGCCATACGCTTCGCGATAGTTTACTGTAATCCAGTAGGCATAAAGCTTGGCGGCGGCATAAGGGCTGCGCGGATAGAACGGCGTTGTCTCCGATTGCGGCGTTTCTTGCACCAGGCCGTAAAGTTCAGACGTAGAGGCTTGGTAGAAACGCACGCTCTTTTCCATGCCGAGGATGCGGATCGCTTCGAGGATGCGCAGCGCGCCTATGGCGTCTGAATTCGCCGTATATTCAGGCGTCTCGAAACTGACCTGAACATGGGACTGGGCGCCGAGATTATAAATTTCGCTTGGTTGGGTTTCTTGAACCAGGCGGATCAAATTCGTTGAATCGGTCAGGTCGCCGTAATGCAGAAAAAAACGCGTGTGCGGATCGTGGAAATCTTCATATATATCGTCGATGCGCCCGGTATTGAATGACGACGAGCGGCGCTTTACGCCGTGGACAATGTAACCCTTTTCCAGCAACAGCCGCACCAGATAGGAGCCGTCCTGGCCTGTAACCCCAGTGATCAAGGCGACCTTTTTCGACATCATTTCAATCCTTTGCTTAGCGCTCCACGGCGAAAGAGGGCGGCGGGAAAGTCTTACACACCCGATTTTTTTAAGTGACGCAACCCTTGAGCTGAGCCGTCATTGCGAGGCCTGATCCACCATCCTTGTTTGAGTCCCATGGCGGGATAAATTGCGGGTTAAATGGCTCCAAGGGCTGGAGACAGGTCAGATATTGACGATGTTTCCGATACCATCGCAAGGCTTGTCGGGGTGTGGGCCCAGAAAAACTCCGCTTAAGGAATGTGTGGGCTCGGTTGTTGTCCGGGTTCTTGGCGCCCTTAAACCCGGCGACTATAGTGCGCGGCTTTAACGGGTTGAACTCGATGCCGTTGAGCACGGCCATTTCATGGCCTTCGACGCCAACCATCACGCTGCAACGCGCTCAATCTCAAAACGGCGTGTTGAACGCTTCCCAGGATTGTGCCTCTGCGTCCTTGTCTGAAACCGTCACGCTGTTGGCGCTGACGCCCCAGTCTATGGCAAGCGCCGGGTCGTCCCATTTCACCGCGCCATCGCTTTCCCGGTCATAATAATTATCGACCTTGTAGGCGACATGGGTGTCGGGCGTGAGCGTGACAAACCCGTGGAGGAAGCCGGCGGGCACAAACAGTTGCGCGCCGTTGTCCGCGCTAAGCTCGGCTTTGACCCATTGGCCATAAGTTGGTGAGGCTTTGCGCGCATCAACCGCGACATCGACAATCGCGCCGCTCAAAACCCGCACCAGCTTTGCCTGGGCGAAGGGCGGCGCCTGATAGTGGAGCCCGCGCAGCGTGCCTTTGCGGGCCGAATAAGACTGGTTGTCCTGAACGAAGTCGCAACCGATCCCTGCCTGTTTGAAAGCTTTGGCGTTATAGGTCTCGCAGAAATACCCGCGTTCATCGCCAATCCGCTTCGGCGTGATGAGTTTAACGTCGGCAATGTTGAGGGCGTCGACTTGCATGCGGCAAATAATCCTTGAGAGCGGTGGTGGCGCGCGGCGCCCGCATTGCGGGTCTGGTTTCCGCTTTATCCGGCGAGCCCTGTCCGGATGCAACCGGTTTGGCGCTTTCAATGGGGGCGAATCCGCCCATAGATTGAGCCTGCGGGGAAAACTCCGTGGAAAACTACCAAACACCATATCTTGCGTTTTTCGCTGATTTGAGCGCAATATGCTGTGGTAATCGCCGCCCCAGGGCGACATTTTGTGAACGGGAACACCGACCGATGTCTGACATTGCCGAAACGATCCATCCGCTGCCTGGCCTGTTGACCTCTTCACGCGGCTACAAGCCGTTTCGCTACCCTTGGGCCTATGATTTCTGGAAGCGCCAGCAGCAGGTGCACTGGATGCCGGAGGAAGTGCCGCTCGGCGAGGACTGCAAGGATTGGGCGAACACCATCACCGACGCCGAGCGCAATCTCCTGACGCAGATTTTCCGGTTTTTCACGCAAGGCGATATCGAGGTCAACGACAACTACATGGAACACTACGCAAGAGTGTTCAAACCGGTTGAAGTGAAAATGATGTTGTCGGCGTTTTCCAACATGGAGACCGTGCACATCGCCGCCTATGCGTTGTTGTTGGAAACCGTGGGCATGCCGGATTCAGAATTTTCCGCCTTCATGGAATATGAATCCATGGCCGCCAAACACAATTATATTCAGGAATTCGGCACCGGCACCAACGAAGATATCGCCCGCTCGATTGCGATGTTTGGCGGGTTTACGGAAGGCCTGCAATTATTCGCCTCCTTCGCCATGCTGATGAACTTCCCGCGCTTTAATAAAATGAAGGGCATGGGCCAGATCGTGACTTGGTCCATTCGCGATGAATCGCTGCATTGCGAGGGCATGATCCAGCTCTATCATGCGTTCGCGCAAGAGACCGGTTGCGTCACCAAAGCCGTCGCTGACGATATTATCGATTGCTGCAAAACCGTTGTCGGGCTGGAAGACAAGTTCATCGACCTCGCCTTTGAGATGGGCCCGGTGGAGGGCATGACGGCGGCCGATATCAAGCAATATATCCGCTATATCGCCGACTGGCGCCTCAGCCAGCTTGATCTGCCGAAAGTTTACGGCGTGGAAAAACATCCGCTGCCCTGGCTCACCGAAATTTTGAACGGCGTCGAGCACGCAAACTTTTTCGAGGCGCGCGCAACCGAATATTCAAAAGCCGCCACCCGCGGCGAATGGCACGGGCAAGACGGCGTCTGGGCGAATTTCGATCAGATGATGGACAAGAGGAAAGAGGCGGCGGTCGAAACTGTCTGATCGCGCTTTGTATTTTGTCGCGTTCGCAAGCCGCCGTCCGGTGTGGACAAGCCTGCCGCGTGCGGCCATATTCCGGTTGAATTTTGTGATCATCAAACCGCGAGCCTGAGAAAGAAAACCCATGTCCAACGATCCCGAACGCATCACCATTCTCGCCCGTGAATTCACCGTGGCGGCGCTCGAATTTCACCGCGGGCGCATGGCCGAAAAGGGCTATCGCATGGAAGGCTCAATCACCCCGCGCGCTTTTAAGATGATTGAGGGCATGGATGCGCCAAAGGATCTGTTTGACGGTGAGCCTTTGTTTTCGGTGACCTTCGTTAAGCGCGACGCTGCTGACTGATTGCCCATGGCCAAGCTCGACATCTACTGGTCGTTCCGCAGCCCTTATTCATATTTGGCTGTCGATCGGCTGGTGGGGATTGCGCGCGATTTTGACATTGATATTGATTTTCGTCCGGTGCGCCCGCTGGCGATGCGCGAGCCGGATTTTTTTGAACGCGGCCGCAAACAATTCCTGCCCTATCTTTTTCGCGATGTGCCGCGCGAGGCGGAACAGCTTGGCATTGCCTTCGGCATGCCTAACCCCGACCCCATAAAAATGGATATGAGCTCCGGCAAGGTCGATGCGGAGCAACCGATTTTAAACGCAATCATGGGGTTGGCGCTTGCGGCCTGCGCCGAAAATCGCGGGCTTGATTTTGCGCAAGCGGTTGGCGCCTCGATCTGGGGCGGCAAGCAAAACTGGAACGCGCCTGATGTGTTGGGACAGACGCTGAGTGATGCCGGGCTTGATTTGGCCGCGCTGTCACAATGGGCGGCGGACAATTCATCCGCCATTAAAGAGACCACCGAGAGAAACGAAGCCGCGCAGCTCGAACATCATTGGGGTGTGCCGTTAATGGTGCTCGATGGCGAGCCGTTTTTTGGCCAGGACCGTTTGAATTCGCTGGTCTGGCGGCTGGAGCAACGCGGGCTGCGGCGTGATTAGCGGCTAGCTCTTTTCAGCCGCAACCTGCGCCAGATATTGGCCATAACCGGTTTTCGATAATGGCTTGGCGAGTTCGTTGAGCGCTGCGGCGTCAATATGGCCGAGCCGATAAGCGATTTCCTCAAGGCAGGCGACTTTCAATCCCTGGCGTGTCTCAATCGTTTGGACAAAATGCGCGGCCTCCAGCAGGGAGGCGTGGGTGCCGGTATCAAGCCAGGCAAAGCCGCGGCCCATAATTTGCGCGCGCAACTTGCCGTCATGCATATACATCTCATTGAGCGTGGTAATTTCCAATTCTCCGCGGGCGGAGGGTTTGACCGCGCGGGCGCGCTCGCACACGGTTTCGTCATAAAAATATAGACCGGTGGCAGCGAAGGATGATTTTGGCTTTGCCGGTTTTTCTTCAATGCTGAGGACGTTGCCGCCATCGCCAAACTCGATGACGCCATAGCGTTCCGGGTCGGCGACATGATAGCCGAAAATTTCCGCGCCCGATTGCAGTGTCGCTGCTTGCTGCAACATCTCCGCCAGGCCGTGGCCGTAGAAAATATTGTCGCCAAGCACCAGCGCACATTTATCGCCGGCGATAAATTCCTCGCCAATAATGAACGCCTGGGCGAGGCCCTCGGGCTTGGGCTGGACCGCGTATTGAAACCGCATGCCAAGCGATGCGCCGTCGCCGAGCAACCGCTCAAACGCGCTCCGGTCCTCCGGCGTCGTGATAATCAAAATATCACGTATCCCCGCCAGCATCAGCGCGCTCAGCGGGTAATAGATCATCGGCTTGTCGAAGATCGGCAATAGCTGTTTGGAAACCCCGCGCGTTACCGGGTGCAGCCGCGTGCCGGAGCCTCCTGCCAGAACGATGCCCTTCATGCCGTTTCCTCTCAAACTGGTTTGCGCCCTCTATGGCACGGTTGCCGCGCCAGGCTCAAATCCCCGCCCTCATACTAGGAATATGCGGATTGACGCCGGGTTAAGGCCCCGCGTGGACGCGGGCCGGCGATCCCCCTATGCTCGCGGCTGGTTTTAGAGGAGGGGTGAGATGCGCCTTAGTGTTGTTGCACTGATATTATTTGTCGCCGCCTGCGCGACGGCGTCGCCGCGAGCGAAAATCGCGGACCGGTTTGTCGATTTTGGGGTATCGCAAGAGCGCGCCGATTGCCTCGCCTCCGAGCTTGATGAGCGGCTTGGGCGAGACGACCTCAATGACGTTGCCGACTATATTGGCGGCCTCAATGAGGCGACCAACGCCGGCGAAGCGCTGGATGCGCTTTTGCGGATCGGCAACCCACGCGCCGCCGCCGCCATCGCGCGGGCGAGCCTGGCTTGCGCTTTGGGCCACCAGAATTAAATCATTGCCGCCCGGCGCCAGCCTACGGATAGGGATATTGCATGAATTGGTCTGACGCCCGCACGCCGAATTCCTCGGGCGCGCTGCGCGAGACGTTTGCCAGCGTCGGCGATGCGTTTTGCGATAATTTCACCGAAGAGCTGGAGTTGGGCGCGGCGTTTGCGGTGGTAATCGATGGCGCGCTTGTGGTCGATATTCGCGGCGGCTATGTCGATAAAGCAGAACAACAGCCGTGGACGGAAGATACGCTCACTTGCGTATACTCCACCGGTAAGGCGGTGTTGGCGCTTTTAATTGCGCAAGCAGTGAGCGACGGCAAGTTGGATTATGACGCCCCGGTCGCACAATATTGGCCGGAATTTGCGCAAGCCGGCAAAAGCGGGGTGAGCGTTGCGCAGTTGCTGTCGCATCAGGCGGGGCTCTGCGGCATTGCCGATGAAATGCTGCCTCAAACCTGGCTCGACTGGGACGACATCACCAGCCGTCTCGCGGCTATGGCGCCGCTTTGGGAGCCGGGAACCGCAAACGGATACCACCCGCAGACATTCGGGTTTCTTGCTGGTGAATTGCTTCGGCGGGTGCGCGGAAAGTCGGTTGGCGAATTGATTAGCACGCTGCGCGAGGCGCACGGGCTGGAAGTCTATTGCGGGATGACGCCGGACGAAATGCAGCGCACCGCCTTCATGCCCAAGCCGCCAACGGCGCCGGACCTTGGCGAGCTTAATGAGTATACGCAGCTTGCCTTCCTGAAAAAGTGGTCGGCCCCGGCGGGTGTTGCTCGCGAAGACTGGATGGCGGCGGAAATCCCCGCATCTAATATGCATGCCGATGCGCGTTCGTTGGCGCGCATGGTTCACCCGTTTGCCAATGGCGGCCAATTGGACGGCGCACAATATCTGACATCACAGGCGATTGACGGCGCGCTTGCCGAACGCATTCGCGGCGACGATTTGGTGCTGCCGTTTCATCTTTCCTGGACCGCCGGGCTGATGCGCAACATCAACCAGCACTTTGGCCCGAACGAGGCCGCATACGGCCATGCCGGCTTTGGCGGCTCGTGTGTTTTGATTGACCCGCAAAACCGGCTGACTGCAGCCTATGTAATGAATAAAATGTCGCCCTATCTGGTGGGCGATCCGCGTGCATTACGATTAATCAATGCGGTTTATGACGGGCTTTAGAGCATCGAGCAAAAAGTAAAAGTGTGCAACGGTTTTTGCGTCGCGCGATGCGACCAGAAAAATCTATAGCAAAATCATTCGATTCAGAATTATTGCATTTTGCTATAGGGCGCCGAGCGAATAAGAGGGATCGCCCGGCGCTGTAGCCGTTAAAATTTAATGCGAAAATCAACGCTCACAAACGCCTGTTGCGGATAGCCGGGGTATACTTTCGCCATCGCTCGACTTTCATAAAGGTAATCTTTGCGCAGCGGCGTATCGGCGCGCGCCCGCGCCGTCACCGCCAGTATTTCAATGCGCCGCGCGCCAAACGTCACCGCCGTAATCGGGTGCGGCGTCGCCTGGCGTTCGGTATAGTGGCTGCGTGTCTGGCTCTGCGCATGTGCGGGCGTGAGGTAAAAAATACACAAGCCCGCAGCTGCGATCATTCTGATCACCATCACTCTCCTCCATCCCATGAACACCAACGGTGCATGGCGGAGGTATCTAAAAATTTATGACGCAAGCGCCAGTTTTCATCAAAATAGCCAGCGAAGTTCCGGTAAATTAGATTGAAATTTTCCGCTTCAGCCAATCGATCAACAATGCATTGAGCTCTGCGGGCTTTTCCCACATCAGCCAATGGCCGCTGCCGCTAATGACATGTTTTTCAAGGTCGGGGACGATGGCTTCCATACCGTCCGCGCTTTCCGGCGGCAGGAAAAGATCAAGTTCAGCGCCAACCCAAAGGCTGGGCGCGCGGATGGTTTCATCGCGTCCCGCCATCAATTCCCAATTGCGATCGATGTTACGGTAAAGGTTTATGCCGCCATGAAAGCCGCTGCGCTTATAAGCGTCGACATAAATCTGGATCGTGTCCTCGCTAACAATGAGCTTATCGGGGCTTGGCGTTTTTGCATGTTTAAACCGGCCGGACAGGTCGTAAACCCGCGGGATGAGGGCGGCCCATTGCTTTCGTGGCGGCGGCGTTTGAAACATCATCTTCACGAAGCGCTCAATGTCGGTTGCAAACAATTCTTCAGGCGCATCCGGTTCCTGGAACTGAACGAAATAATGCGTTTCGCCGAAACGCTTTTTATAAATACTGATTGGCGCCGCCGGAGCGTGCGGTTTTACTGGCGTGCATATGCTGATAATCGCAGCGACACGGGTTTCGCGCCACTGGCCCATGCTCCAGACGATAGACCCGCCCCAGTCATGACCGCAAAAAATCGCCCGTTCAATGTCGAGTGCATCGAGGATAGCGCAGAGATCGCCGGTGAGGTGTTCGATGTCATAGGCGCGCACATCTTTCGGCGCATCGGAGCGGCCAAAGCCCTTCAGGTCGATGGCGATAGTGCGATATCCCGCCGCCGCCAGCGCATGGATTTGATTGCGCCACGAATAGGCGATCTCCGGCCAGCCATGAATGAGAATAATCGGAAGCCGTTCGCGGTTTGCGTCGCCATCAGCCTCATAGACGGCGATTTTGACGCCGCCAGCATCGATGAAAGCGGGTTCTGGAAAGGGATGGTTCATTGCCCGCAAGGTGGCGGCAATCAACGCCAAGCGCAATGGCATGGCGCAGCCACCGCGCCGGCGCTGCTGATGCCGGTTTTCAAATCTGTTCAAGCTCGCTAAAGCCTGCCGGATGACAGACGAGCCAATATTACCAGAAGCTAAATTGTCGGAAGCAAGGCCCGCGCCCGAGGGATGGGTGCTACAGTCGCATCCGCAAACCTTCAGCGGCCACGCCGGCCCGTTTTATTTCCGTGAGGAGGGCGGCCCGCCCGGGGTTGGATTTTTCTCCGAGCAGCACCACGCAAACCTTGCCCGCATCGTACATGGCGGCGCGCTGATGACGCTGGCTGACATGGCGCTGTTTGATATTTTCTTCCGTGCAAATGGCCGTGTTCCTGCGCTCACTATGACGATGAATGCAGAGTTTTTGTCGCCGGCGCCGTTGGGTGAATTTATCACCGCCACCGGCGAGGTGATGAAGGCCGGCCGCACTACCGCCTTTGTCCGCGGCGTTGTTAGCGCAAAAGAAAAACCGGTGTTAAGTTTTTCCGGCGTGCTCAAGCGGCTTTCATAATACGCGCCATGCGGTTGGCGCGCATCGCGTCGACGCTGAAAATCGCCAGCGCCGTCCAGATCAGGCCAAAGCAAATCGCATGCGCCGTGGTGAAGGTCTCGCCATAATAAATCGCCAGCACGAACTGAACCGTCGGGCCGATATATTGAAGGAAGCCAACCGTCGATAGTTTTAAACGCCGGGCAGACAGTGCGAACAACACCAGCGGAATAACCGTCACCGGTCCGGCAAGTAAGAGCAGCATGTCCTTGCCGGCGGACTGGTGGAGAAAGACGGCGCCGCCGGAACTCAGCAGCCAGAAAAGATAGACGAGGGCAATCGGCGACAGCAGCGTGGTTTCAACGAACAGTCCCGGCATCGCGCCAACCGGCGTGGTCTTGCGCAAATATCCGTAGACGGTGAATAAAACGGCGAGCGCAAGCGACACCCATGGGAAAACACCAGAGCCGACAGTGAGCACCAGAACGCCGGCGGCGGCGATGATAACGGCTGCGATTTGCGCCGGACGCAAGCGCTCGCCGAGCACAAAAACGCCGATGCCGACATACATCAGGGGATTGATGTAATAGCCGAGGCTGGCTTCGAGGATGCGGTCGTTGATGACTGACCAGACATAGATCAGCCAGTTGCCGGAAATGGCGAGCGCGCTGACGCCAAGCAGCAGCAACACCCGCCGGGTTGTGAAGGCGGTTTTCACCTCCGGCCATTGCCGGCGCAAGGCGATCAACAGAGCGCCAAACGGCACCGACCAGACAATGCGGTGGGCGAGAATTTCCAGCGCCGAGACATCGTCGAGGGTTTTTAAATAGGCGGGAAACAGGCCCCAAAACGTATAGGCGGCGACCCCGGCGATAAGGCCGAACTGAACATCAGAGCGCAGGGATTGCTTGTTGTCGCCGGACATATCGAACCTTTAAAACTTGTTTGCCATATAGCGCGAAGGCAATTAGCGGCCGACCCGTTTCTTGCGTCTGGCCGGTGCATTCCGATCATAAGGTGGTTTTCGTAGAAACCTTTTAGGCGGCGGCGCGCAGGAGCCTGCGGTTGAGTAATAGTTCTGCAATTTGCACCGCGTTGAGCGCCGCGCCCTTGCGCAGATTGTCGCTAACGCACCAGAAGGCGAGGCCGTTGTCGATGGTCGGGTCGACCCGCAGGCGGCTGATGAAGGTGGCGAATTCTCCCACGCATTCAACCGGCGTCACATAGCCGCCGTCTTCGCGTTTATCGATGATCAACAAACCTGGCGCCGCACGCAGAATTTCGCGCGCTTCATCATCCGAGAGCGGATTTTCAAGCTCAACATTGACCGCCTCGGCATGGCCAACAAAGGTTGGCACGCGCACGCAAGTCGCCGTCAGTTTGATTTTGGGGTCAAGAATTTTCTTGGTCTCCGCCATCATCTTCCACTCTTCTTTGGTGAAGCCGTCTTCCATGAACGCGTCAATATGCGGAATGACATTGAAAGCGATTTGCTTGGTGAACTCCATCGGCGAGGGCGTGTCGTTGACATAGATGCCCTTGGTTTGCGTAAACAATTCATCCATCGCCGCCTTGCCTTTGCCGGAGGTCGACTGATAGGTCGAAACGACAACGCGTTTGATGGTCGCCGCGTCATGCAGCGGCTTCAATGCGACAACCAGCTGCGCGGTGGAGCAGTTCGGATTGGCGATAATGTTCTTTTTGGAAAACCCGGCGACCGCATCGGCGTTCACTTCCGGAACGATCAACGGCACATCCGGGTCCATCCGGAAATGCGATGAGTTGTCGATGACAATGGCGCCGGCTTTTGCAGCCTTCGGCGCCCATGTTTTGGAGACTTCGCCGCCGGCGGCAAAAAGCGCGATGTCGACTTTGGAGAAATCGAAGGTTTCAAGGTCCTGGCATTTCAACGTCTTGTCGCCGAACGAGACCTCGCGGCCAATCGACTGGCGCGAGGCGAGCGCGAAGGCTTGCTTTACCGGAAATCCGCGCTCATCGAGAATGGCGAGTATTTCCTGCCCGACATTACCGGTAGCGCCGACAAGAGCGACATTGACGTCCATGACCTTCTCCATAGCGAAAGCGCGACAGACGCCGATAAGCTGCTTCTGTCAAGCATCCGGCGCGGATGCATCGCCTAAAAATAATATGACGAGGAATAGCTGGGCTAACAAAGCCCGCCGTTAAGGCGTTTGGCTGACCCCAAACGGAACTACCTTGTTGTCTGCGTCATGACCGATATCGGCGCGGCCGAGATAGGCGATGCCGGATCTGGCGCACCAATAGGCGAAGATTTCTTCCTCGCTGTGGCCGAACGGGCGGTCGTTTTCCGGCACGTCGGTGATGCGTCCAAGTTTTATGCCCGCTGCATGGCGTAGTTTTGGGCTCGACGCGATGGCGAACATCGCCCGGTCGATGCTGTATAAATATTCCGATACGTCTTCCAACAGGACGATGTGGCCGGAAAGGTCCGGCGCCCAGTCTGCGGCGATGAGATGGCTAAGCACGGTGATATTGAAGGCTACGGTTTTCCCGCCGGATTTTGCCGTCGGCTCCAGCGTCTCAGCAGCGCCGGTGACGAGAAAATCGAGCGCGCGCGCAATCGCCTGGTCGCCGTTTGGCCGGGCGAGGTCTGTTGGCATCGGTCCGTGTACGGGCTTGCCGACCCCGGCCTCGTAGAGCCGCGCCAAAATCATCCCGGCGTCGGAATAGCCGAGATAGGTTTTTGCGTGTGCAGCGGCGTTGAGTTTTGCGAACACGCTGTCATCGAGCCGGCAGGCGCCATAGCCGCCGCGCGCAAACCACACCGCGTCAAATTTCGGATCGTTCGCAACCTCCAGAAAAGCGTCGCTGCGCGCCGCGTCGTCGCCGGCGAAATGGCCAGCCTCAAGAAAGCATTGCGGGTGGAAATGGAGCGCCACGCGCTCGCCAAACCTCGCGGCTGCAAGCGCGCCGGTTTGGTCGGCAAGCTCGCGGTCAATCGGCCCGCCAGGGCAGACCAGGGCGATATGTTTTGTCGCTTGGCTCATAATTCGGGATTTAACCTAGCAAGACGGCGTAAATCAGGCCCTAACCCGATTGGTGACGCACTATAAACAAAATCACCCTATAGCGGTTGCCTGATGGCGGACACAAAAGACTATTTTTTCTGCGGTATTGGCGGCTCGGGCATGTTGCCCTTGGCGATGATTGTGAGCGCCCGCGGGGACCATGTGGAGGGCTCTGACCGGGCGCTGGATCAGGGCCGGACGGCTGCGAAGTTCGATTATTTGCGCTCCCTCGGCATCGCGCTTCACGCCCAGGACGGAACCGGCCTGACCCGGCCCGGCCAAATTCTGGTGGCTTCTGCGGCGGTTGAGGACACCGTGCCTGATGTTGTGGCGGCAAATAAGATTGGCGCGGCGCGGCTCACCCGCGCGGACCTGTTGGCGCAGCTGTTCAACCAGTCAGCTTGCCCCATCGGCGTCGCCGGCACCAGCGGCAAGTCAACCACGACGGCGATGATCGGCTGGATACTTCACCACGCCGGCAAAGACCCGACGGTGATGAACGGCGCGGTGATGAAAAACTTTGTCCGCAAGGATGCGCTGTTCGCCAGCGCGCTAGTCGGCGCCGGCGCGGCGTTTGTCAGCGAGGTAGATGAAAGCGACGGCTCAATTGCTGCGTTCAATCCGAAGATTGCGGTGCTGAACAATATCGCCCTCGACCATAAAACCATGGCCGAGCTGCGCGCGCTGTTTGGCGGTTTCGTTGACCGGGCGCAAACGGCTGTTTTAAATTTGGACAATGAAGAAACGGCGCGCATTGCCGAGATACGCGAAAAGGCGTCCATCACCTATAGCCTTGAGGCCGGTAAAGGGAATTTGGGTGCGCGCAATATCCGCCCGGAGCCGTTCGGCGTTTCGTTCGATGTTGTGGCGAGCGAGGCAAATATTTCCGCGCCCGTGGCGCTGAAGATGCCCGGCCGTCATAATGTTTCCAACGCTCTGGCGGCGATTGCCGCCGCTACCGCCTGCGGCGTTGCGATCCCGGATGCGGCGCTGGCGCTGTCGTCGTTTGAGGGCGTCAAGCGCAGGCTTGAATATGTCGGCGAGGGCGGCGGCGTTATCGTGATCGACGATTTCGCTCATAACCCGGACAAGATTACCGCGAGCCTTAAAGCCTTGCACGAGTTTCCCGGGCGCTTGCTGGTGATGTTTCAACCGCATGGGTTCGGCCCGCTCAACAAGATGAAAGCTGAATTCATCGCCTGCTTTGCCAATAATCTGAATCCGGATGATATTTTAATAATGCCGCAACCGGTCTATTATGGCGGCAGTGTCGATCGCTCGGTGTCGAGTTCTGACATCACACAAGGCGTCGTTGCCGCTGGCGGCAACGCAGAGGCGTTGCCCGATCGCGACGCCTGCGGCGCCAGGCTGCTTGAATGCGCACGGCCCGGCGACAGGATTGTCATCATGGGCGCGCGCGATGATACGCTGTCGATATTCGCCGCCGGGTTGGTCGACAAACTCGGGGTTTAACGGAAGAATTCCCGCTCTTCACCGGCTTCGATAAATTTTATGTCCCGCAAGACAACGCCGGCTTTGCCAAGCGCGGCGACCCATTCGGCCATATGCGGCTGGGTGAAATGTTTTTCGAGCGCCGCCCAGCTTTCCCAATATTCGACAACCACGATGGCGTCCGGGTCGAGCACATCGACGCCATAGGAATAGTCGATGCAGCCTTCTTCCTTGCGCGTCTCGGTAATGGTCGCTTGCATAATGTCACGCAAGCCAACTATCGCACCGGGCTTGAATTTGGCTTTTCCTGAAACGACGATCATGCCAGTACTCCTGTTGTTGGCTGTATGGATTTTGTGCATGTAACGGTTTGCACGCGGCGGCGTCGAGGAGAATATGCAGTATGGGTCGCAAACCGTGACGGATTTACACACTTGGAAGCCATGTGCCCCGCCCGCTTTGCCAAGCGTTCGCGGCGCCTTCGTGCAGATTGACGTCTTCTCGCCGGAGCGTGATCGCGACGGGGTGTTCGCTGCGATTGGCGGCGCCGGCAACGATGCTCTGTGGCGATATATTCCGTTTGGGCCTTGCACATCCGCCGATGAGTTGGCTGACGCGATAGTACTCGTGGCCGATGCTCAAAACTGGCGCACGCATATTATCCGCGCGGCCGAAACCGGAGAGATTTTGGGTATGGCGAGCTATATGCGCATCCGCCCTGAGGCGGGCTCGGTTGAAATCGGCTGCATTATATTTTCAAAACAGCTGCAAAGAACGCCTGCCGCCAGTGAGGCAATGTATCTGCTGGCGCGGCATATTTTCGACGATCTCGGCTATCGCCGCTACGAGTGGAAATGCAACGGCGATAACGCCGCCTCAAAGTCCGCCGCGGCGCGGTTGGGGTTTGAATTTGAGGGCGTCTTCCGCCAGGACATGGTGGTCAAGGGCGAAAACCGCGACACCGCCTGGTTCTCCATCCTCGACAGCGAGTGGCCGCGCCTCAAAGCCGGGTTTGAGGCCTGGCTGGCGCCGGAGAATTTTGACGCGGACGGGCGCCAGCGGCGATCTCTGCGCCAATGCCGGGGTGGCGCTTGAGGCGAACAGTTGTTTAACCTTTCGGCGCAGTTATAACCGCACATGCAACCCAGCCGCCGGAGACGCTTTCATGAACATTCACGAATACCAAGCCAAACGCCTGTTGAAAGATTTCGGCGCGCCGATCGCTGAAGGCCGCCCGGTGTTTCGGCCCAATGAGGCCGAAGCCGCAGCCAAGGAGTTGCCTGGTCCGGTCTATGTGGTCAAAGCGCAAATCCATGCGGGTGGGCGCGGCAAAGGCAAGTTTAAAGAGAAAGAAGCCGGTGAGGCAGGCGGCGTGCGCATGGCGACATCGCCGGAGGAAGCGGCCGTCTTCGCCAAGCAGATGTTGGGCGCGACGCTGGTTACCAAACAGACCGGCCCCGCCGGCAAAAAGGTCGGCCGCGTCTATATTGAGGCGGGCTCCAATATTGAGACCGAGCTTTATCTCTCCGCGCTAGTCGATCGCGCGACGGGGCGCATCGCCTTCATCGCATCCACAGAAGGCGGAATGAATATTGAGGAAGTCGCCGAGCAAACGCCGGAGAAAATCATCACGGTCCAGATCGATCCAGCGACCGGCTGCATGCCCCATCATTCGCGGCGCATCGCGCAGGCATTGGGACTAAAAGGGAGGACTGCGAAACAGTGCGGGAAACTGATCCCAGTGCTCTATAAGGCATTTGTCGAAAAAGACATGAGCCTTTTGGAAATCAACCCGCTGGTTGTGACCGGCGCCCGCGATCTCCTGGTGCTTGACGCTAAGATGGGGTTTGATCCCAATGCCCTGTTCCGTCATCCAAACATCTTGGAGATGCGCGACCCATCTGAAGAAGATGCGACGGAGCTGAAAGCCTCCGAGTATGATTTATCTTACGTCAAACTCGACGGCAATATCGGCTGTATGGTGAATGGCGCAGGGCTGGCCATGGCGACCATGGACATCATCAAGCATTATGGCGCGGAACCGGCCAACTTCCTCGATGTTGGCGGCGGGGCCACCAAAGAACGCGTCACCGAAGCCTTCAAAATCATCACCACCGACCCGGGCGTCAAAGGCATTCTCGTCAATATCTTTGGCGGCATCATGCGCTGCGATATCATCGCCGAAGGCATCGTTGCGGCCGTCAAAGAGGTCGGCCTCGAAGACCCGCTGGTGGTCCGCCTGGAGGGCACCAATGTCGATGAGGGCAAAGAAATCCTCGCCAATTCGGGGCTGAAAATTACCACGGCGGATGATTTGGAAGACGCCGCGAAAAAGGTTGTGGCTGCGGTTCAGGGGTAGGTTATAGGAGGAGGTTTTGGTCCGACGAAACTTGTTTTCTGTTGATACTGATGAGGTAGGCCGCTTGTTGGCTGAAGCTAATGAGGCGCTCATCAATCAGAGCCGCCAGCTCATAGAAGAATTTCAACGGATACCAGATAAGCTGATGACGGAAAATGAGCGCGCCGAGGCGCTTGCGTTTTCGAAAATGCTGAAGGGACACCTTAAAGAATGCCGTTCGTCCAGGCTATCAGATGCTAAATCGTTTCGAGAGGCGGTTAAGACTGTTCAGTCCTTCTATGAAGAATTTGAGACGCCGCTTAAGGCGGCGGAACACAGTGTTATACAAGCGATTACACAAGCCGAAGTCGGGCGCGCGAAAGTGAAAGAGGGTAACCTGGATGCGCCGGCAGTTTATTCTGATACGGGTGTTCGGATAGCAACGTCTGCCAGTACGAATAACCCGGAAATTGAACTGACGTGGAGTGTGAGCGCGGTAGATCGCGATCAAATCGACTTGGAGGCATTGCGTCCATTTTTTACAGAATATGTGCTGATGCAAACAGCAAAAAAATATCTTGAAAGACATGGCCCGAATAATCTTGTGGGCGCTCATTTTGAGCAATTGGCTAAGGTATAGCCTTTCCTTTTGAAAAACTGAAATCGTGTAAATGATTCGTATAAAGACGGCATTATTATGAGTGGTATCAGTAATTTCACCTTCACCCACCCCCTGCGCGTACGTTGGGCTGAATGCGATGCGCAAGGCATTGTCTTTAACGTCAATTATTTTCTCTATTTCGATGTTGGGATGACGGAATATCTTCGCGCGCTTGGGTTTGAGGGTGACCAGGTGGTGGAATTTTTCACCGTCCATGCCGAGGCTGATTATCGCGCGCCGGCAAGGTTTGATGATGAGGTTGAGGTCGCTATTCGCTGTGTACGGATTGGCAAAACCTCAATGACCCTGAAGGCGGCGATTTTTCGCGGCGACGAAGTCCTCACCGATGGCTCGTTGACTTACGTCCATGCGGATGTGGAAACACAAAAAAAATCGCCCATACCCGCCGCCTTTGTGGAGCGAATTATGGGCTTTGAAAAAACGCCGCCGGAGCGAGGGCGTCAATATCGATGAGGGCAAGGCAACCCTCGCCAATTCGGGGCTGAAAATTACCACCGCCGATGATCTGGAAGACGCCGCGAAGAAGGTTGTGGCTGTGGTGCAGGGGTAGCTTATTAGGGATTATCGATTCAATAATACCAGATCGCCCTCAAGACGGTTTCTGCTAGCGTATGAATGGCAGTAAGAGGTTTGGTATGAACAAAGCGGCGTTAATACGTTGGCTCAAACGGCCGCGCAACGCGTTCGCCGTCGGCGGCGATGAGTTGAACAGAATTATCGACGGCGGAAATTATGGCTGGCCATTGGAGACATTGGGAACACGGTATAATGGCCTGCCTATTCCCAACACAATTTCATACGGGCGTCATGATGTTTATGCTGCGCCGGTGTTTGCGTGGCTGCCATCTGTCGCCGTTTCCAGCTTAGCGGTCATAGATAATTTTCATGAAAGTTGAGACGGTGATTTTCTAATCGGCGGATTAAACAGCATGAGTATATTCCGTACTAGGATAGCTAATGACTATGTACAGTTCGAAGAACAAATACCGATCGGTCAACGTATTCGCTATGTTCATCAACACACCGACGGACGCATTGTTTTGTGGACAGATGACGAATTCGTCGTGTTCGTGACGCCGGCGAAGCAGGATGCGACCGCACAATTTATTGAAGACCATGTCAGTGCATCCGGTCTTGATGCAGAATTGAAAACACAGGTTCAATCTGCGATTGAAGGTTGCATGCAGTGTCATTCCTTCAGGCCGGACGAGCATCAAAATGCCCCCGGGCTCGGGGCGATTGCGGGTGAGCGCTTCGGCAGTACGAAATTTGCCGGCTACAGCGCTGCGATGCGGGCCGCATCGGGGTATTGGGATGAGGAAAATCTGATAACGTTCATCGAACAGCCCTCGCAGGTCGTTCCCGGTACGGTTGCCGGACCCGAATGTTGCCGATCCGAGAGTGAGGGGCGAGATCGCCAAGCTGCTTGAGGCGCTGAAGAATAGTGGCGAGTAGCTATGCTGAACGCGACGACGGCGCAGTGGGCAAGGGGGTGAACACCTTACTCCACACAGTAAAACTTCTAACAAGGCCATCTGCGCTGCTATTATGCGCTGAAGGCGAACAACCCGAACGGTACTCATGACACAAAAAACTATCGTTAGCCCTCTTACGAAGGGAGCCACTGACCACATTAGATCGATCTCTGTGAAGGCGCTTACAGATGCCTATCGTAGCGCCCACCAAATCGACATAACGGCCTACCTTCCAGCCATCAGCGAGATTGAGGTTTATCGCTGTCGTGATACCGGCCTGGAGTTTTTTGACCCGGGCGGCCTTGCTGGCCCGCCATCATTTTATGAGACGCTATATGCCGGCGATGACGGTGATTGGGCCTATCAGGACGAGAAGTGGGAGTTCAAAGTTGGCGCTCGGTTGATTGACGGGGCGGCGTCCGTTCTTGATGTTGGCTGCGGCGGGGGCGCCTTTCTTGAGCAATTAGATGCGTCGAAAATCAGCCGCTTCGGTCTTGAAACCAGTGCTTTGGGTCGCGAGGCGGCCGGGGGCAAGGGAATAGAAGTTTACAACCAAACGATCATTGAGCACGCCAAAGACAACAACGGTCGTTATGATATGGTGACCGCATTTCAGGTCCTGGAACATGTTGATGACCCCGCAGCATTTCTGCAGGCCTGTATCGCGGCGCTGAAGCCAGATGGAACGCTTTTAATCAGTGTCCCAAATAATGACGCCTTCCTGCAGCATTGTGAATTGTTGCCTCTTAATCTGCCGCCGCATCATGTGACATTGTGGCGGCGAAGCACGCTTGAGGCGCTTGTAGGCATTTACCCTGTCGATCTTGTTTGGCTCGAAACCGAGCCGCTACAGCCTGCCAATATCAGCTGGTACCAGGCGACCATGGAAGCGCGATACCTGCCGAGCGGCCGCTTTGCGCGTTGGGTTTATTATCGTTTTGGCGTCGCTTTGCGCCGCTACCTGGAAGAAAATTGCGCCACCATAAATGGGCACACCATCTTGGCGATGTATCGAAAAACATCGTAGGGGCTGCACGATCTTTGGCGTCCCTGTCACAGGGCGCCAGGGCTGACAGAGGAGGCCGCATGAAAAAACTCAACATTAAAAAAACCAACATCAAGGGCGCCTTCAACCGCATCCATGAGGCCTGGTCGCCGCATATTGCCGGGCGGGTGAATGGACAAGAGGTGCGGCTCGCGAAAATCGACGGCGCCTTTGAATGGCATCACCATGACGGCGTTGACGAGGCGTTCTTTGTGGTCAAAGGCGGCTTCACCATGCGGTTTCGCGATCGTGATGTCGCGATGGGTGAGGGCGATTTTATTGTCGTGCCCGCCGGCGTTGAGCATATGCCTCTCGCTGAGGAAGAGTGCTGGATCATGATGATTGCAAGCGCCGGCGCGCTGAATACTGGCGAGAACGCCTCAGCGCGAACCAAACACGACCTGCCCGAGCTTTAAGGCTGACCGCACCGCCTTCAACCATGCAAGAGTTTGCCGGTTGCTCCTGCCGTCGGGCGCAGTTAAGACCGAGGCAGATCCCGACCCCTCTTGCGGAGCCCCCATGTCCATTCTCATCGACAAGAACACCAAAGTCATATGCCAGGGCCTGACCGGCGATACCGGCACGTTCCACACCGAGCAGGCGATCGCCT
>JAADIQ010000056.1 GCA_013151255.1 Alphaproteobacteria bacterium | reverse complement strand
CGCCGGCGGTGTTGGAAGATGTGCTGGATTGCCTGTTTCATATCGCCGTCGCTGACGGCGTCGCGCATCCGCGCGAGCTTGAATTGCTGGATCGCACTGCACGCGCCTTCGGCGTGAAAGGCGCCGCCTATCATCGCCTCAAAGCGGCGCATCTCGGTCTTGGCGAGGACGATCCCTATCTCATTTTAGGCGTCGACCACGGCGCCAGCGAAGAAGACATCAAAGCCGCCTATCGCGCTTTGGTGCGAGACCATCACCCCGATATTTTAATCGCCAGGGGCGTGCCGCCGGACCTTTTGAAGATCGGCGAGGGGAGAATGGCGGCGATCAATACCGCTTATGAGCAAATTTTAACCGATTTGCGGTGAATTGTGTGATTGAATGCGGGGTGTGGCGTCTGGACGAATCCGTTGGCCAATGCTTTGATGGTGTGTGGTTGATCTGCGTTTGGTGGGTGTTTTGAAAAAGCTGTCGGGGCCTGAAAGTCAAAAATCAGAGCGATCTGAGACCGCGTTTGAGCGGGGCGCGGATGCGCTGATATTTCTGGGGTTTCTGATTATCTCAGCGCTGGCGATTGCCGCGGTGGCGATTGCCGCGCCGGTAGTGTTGGCGATTTCCGCCATTGCCGGGCTGATGTCTAGTAAAGCCGACCGCACCGGCTGGCGGCCTGCCGGCGCCTAAACGGTACTCCTCACCTAATTATTGCTCACAGAAAAATCCGATTGCTGTGAATATTGATTCCAAAAGGGTGCGACTGCGCCCCGGCGCTTATGCTCCCGACCGCAAAGGCGGTCGAATATTAGTGAGCGCGCCTTCGCGCGCGGCCCGCGCAGGCCCCCTCTTTCGGTAATGGGGCGTAGCAAGGATTAGCCGCGAGCGAAAACAAACCATAGCGAAATCAATATTCATTGATTTCGTTATAAATTCGATTGCTGAGGCTTGCCGATTTGGCGTAATCGGACTGTAGCATATTTGGTTTTATCGCAGGAGTGTGCGTTGAGCATCCGCGAGTTATCGATCTGGTTCGCCATGTGTCTGGTCTGGGGCTTTCACTTCGTCGTCATTAAGGTGGCGATCGGTGAGTTGCCGCCGATGTTTTATGCGGCGATCCGGATGACGCTGGTGGCTTTGTTGCTGTCGCGGTTCCTGCGCTGGCGGCCGGGACATATGGTGCGTGTGCTGAGCGCTGGCCTGTGTCTTGGCGCGGTGAATTACGGGTTCATGTTTACCGGACTGAAATACGCAACCGCGTCGACCGCGGCGATTGCGATGGAGCTTTACGTTCCTTTTGCTACAATATTGGCGATCTTGTTTTTGGGCGACAAAATTGGCTGGCGCAGCGGGCTGGGCATCGCTTTCGCTTTTGCCGGCGTTGCGATCATCGCGCTTGGCGGCCATGATGAGGCTGGCGCGGATGTCCACATCCCGCTCGGCATTGGGCTGGTTGCGGCTGGTTCGCTGGCCGAAGCGATTGGCGCAATTTTAGTCAAACAGGCCAAAGCTTTCAAACCGATTGAATTGCTCGCCTGGTTTGCGGTTGTCGGCACTGTCGGTCTGTGGACCGGAACGGCGCTGTTCGAGACCGGCCAGTCTGAGGCGCTCGCCGCCAGCAACAAAACCCTCATCGTCAGCGCCATCCTCTATTCGGCAATCGGCGGCTCGATTTTTGGCCATACGGTCTATTACTGGCTGTTGCAGCGCCTGCCGGTAAGCGTGGTTGCGCCGAGTGTGTTGCTGACGACGGTGCTGGCGATCTTTTTCGGTGTGGTGCTGCTCGGCGATCCGTTCGGCCCGCGGATGATTGCCGGCGGGCTGATGGTGCTTGCCGGCGTCGGCTTCGTGCTTTTGCGCCGCGCCAAGAAACAGGACATAAAGGCAGAGGTTAGTGAGCCCGGAGCCGTGCTGTGAAAATGATTGATACGCCATCGCCGAATTCTGACATTCGCGGCAGAACCGTCGATATGGTTATCCTGCATTATACCGGCATGGAGACAGCCGAGGCAGCGCTGGATCGGTTGCGCGATGCGAAGGCGAAAGTCAGCGCGCATTATCTGATTGAAGAAAACGGTGATTGCTATCGCCTGGTGGCTGAGGATATGCGCGCCTGGCATGCGGGTGTTTCCGCCTGGAAGGGCGAGTACGACATCAATGCGCGGTCAATCGGTATAGAGATTGTCAATCCTGGCCATGAATTCGGCTATCGCGATTTTCCCGAAGCGCAAATCGACAGCGTTGTTGCGCTGCTCAAAGACATCCGCAAGCGCCACAAAATCGCGCCGGGATATGTGCTGGCGCATTCCGACATCGCGCCGCGCCGCAAGGAAGACCCGGGCGAGAAATTCCCCTGGGATCGGTTCGCGGCCGAAGGCCTGGCGCTGGCGCCGTTCACTGGCGACCCCAAAGTCGGACATAGCGTTTCCTATGACGATGCGCGCAAAGCGCTGGCGGAAATCGGCTATGACGCCCCACCAGGCGATCACGTCGCCGCGCTGCTGGCGTTTCAAAGAAGGTTCTGCCCGGCGTCACTAGGCCAGGGGTTTGACCCGAGGACGAAGGCGGCTTTGGCGGAAGTTAAGCGCGCTAGGTAATGATGAGGCTATTGAAATATACAGGGATTTTTTTGGCAATTTTGCTTGTTGCTGCGTCCGTTTATTCTTTAACTCCTCACGGACGCCTTACATATGCAATTATATTTTCTGATTACGGCAATGACCGGCTAGTCCGTCAGATAGCTGATGAATTATCAAGCCAGACCACGAATTGGGGTGATCAAGGTTCAATCATCGCAATTCTAAATTCTGAACACATCGTTAGGGCAGGAGTAGAGGCAAAATTAATAGCGGCTGGCTTTGAGCGAACGAATGAATTGAGCTTATACGTGCGCGACCGACTGACTTCTCCTGTTGAACAAGGCGCAGAGATTTTCCAGGTAGCGGTACAAGGGCTTCCCTGTACTGAATTGCTCTACGTTTTTCTATTGTTCGATGATAATGGTTATTTAGTTGACGCAAAAGCCGCCCAGTTTGAGGCTGGCTGTTTGTAAAGCATGCCTATGCTAAAGAGGCGGTGACGTTCTAGCAGTTGTATCCCACATTTCCCCCTGCCGGACGGTTGCTTACTCGCGTTCCTGATTTTGAAGCACACTCATCCGCCCGCTAACCCCGCCAGTGCGATTGCGTAAAGCTTGTCGATAAAGGCGGTTGATTTTAGTTGCGCCGGGTTGCTGGCCAGGGTCGCCAGGACGACGCCTTCAACCGCCATAACCGACATCTGCACATCGGCTTGCGGCAGGCCTATGACGTCGGCAATTCTTGCTGCCTGTGCGTTGCGCGCATCCGCCAGATGGTCTTGCAAACCGAAGGAAGGCGCCAGCGCATGCAGCCGGGCGGTCAGTCGCGGCGCGCTGCTATGGGCGTCGACAAAGGCGACAAGCAATGCGCGCATCACGTCCGTTTGGCTGTTTTCAGCGGCGCTCAGAATTTCCTCCGCGGCGGCGCGTTCATCGGCGACATGCTGTTCAATCAGGGCGGCCATGATGGCTTCCGCGCCCGGAAAATATTGGTAGAGCGAGCCAATGCTGACGCCGGCGCGCTCAGCAATATGATTGGTCGTAAACGGCGCCGCGCCATCCTCCAAAATGCGAGCAGCGGCCTCTAAAATGGCCTCGACCATCTTCTTGGAGCGCTGCTGTTTTGGCGCTTTGCGCGCCGTTATTGCTGGGGATTGCGGTGTTTTTGGGCGGGCCATGACCTAGATAGTCCAATGCGAGTAGGCAAAAATGCGCCTGGCGGTTAGGCTTCAAATATGAGTAATAACTCGCAAAATAAAATCATCCGGTCAAGTATCGATATAGGTGGCCACAGGCTGGTCATCGATCATCCCGAGGGCTTGCCGGCCCGGCCGGGCCCGGTGTGGATGTTTATTCATGGCATCGCCGTCACCTCGGCGTATTGGGCGCCGTTAATGCCGGAGCATTTTCGCGACAGCGCGCCATGGGTGTCTGTCTCGCTGCCGGTCCACGCGCCGTCATCTGGGCCGGAGGGGTTTTCTCAAAGCCATGTCACGCCCGATCTCTTTAACATGCTGAACAGCGCGGTTCTGGACCAGCTCCTGCCGGGCAGGGACGTTATCGTTGTCGGGCACTCCACGGGCGGTTTTGCCGGTCTGTGTCTGGCGCTTGCGCGGCCCGATCGGGTTCTTGGCGTGGTCAGTGTCGGCGGGTTCGCCGATGGGCGATGGAACGGCCTTGAAGGCGATATGCAATTGATGGCGCGCAAGGAAAAACTCGGGTCCTTCGGGCCGACCGCGTTGCGCATAACAGCGTGGCTGACAACCCGATGGCCATGGCTGCACGCCAAAGCCGCCTCGATGTTTGCTTATGATAAACGCGCCTTCCTTACCGACAAACCCACCAAAGTCGCCTTGCGCGCAATGCGCCGGGACGCGCGGATACAAAATCAGGACCAACTGATCGCGTTTTTTGCCGGCATTCGCGACGTTGATATCTGGGATCGGGTCGGGCAAATAAAACAGCCGGTTTTGGTTCTCGATGGCGAACATGACCCCGTCATCCCCCACGACAAGACTTTGCGTCTCGCTGAAACTCTGCCAAACGGCCAACTGCTCCTCTACCCCGATGTCGGGCACATGGTCATGAACGAACGCCGCGAAGATTTCTGGCGCGATGTTATCGCCTGGCGCACTGCAAACTTTTAGGAAACACCATCATGACCTTCAATCCGCTGCTAGAGGCGCTGCCGGAACCGCTTCACGTCGCGCTGTTCTTTTCAGTCTTTTATTTTACCGCCGCGTTGTTGACCGGCGTCTGGAAATGGCGGGCGATGCTGGGCGCCGAAGACGGCCAGGCGCACGCCTATATCGATATCGCCCATCACGCCGCGCTCCATTACGGGCCGTTCATCGTGCTCGCAGGCGCGCTTGCTGCGTTCTGGCCGTTCGCAGATTTCTTTCCGGCCTGGGTGCTGATAGAGGTTATGGGCTGGACCATGGTGCTGTCGCTGAGCCGTTATATCTCTCTGGGGGTTCGCGGCGCGATAACCAACCAGCTAAAAAAGCCCACAGCCTCAGCCAAGTTTGGACTGGTGTTCTTTTTCTTCGGCTCTGTCCTGCCCGGACTGACCATTGCCCTCGGGGCCATCATCACCCTCTGGGACGGCTTGCCGGGAAAACCGTTTTAAGCGGGCGAATACCGACAGCGATCATCCCGGAAAATTTTCGTCTTTATACGCTCAAAGGTTAGATTATATCGTTCTTCGAGAACAAGACGGAAGGCGATATCTATTAGGTTGATGCGACCAAACAAGAGCTTAGAGCGGTTCGATGATTCAATTAAACTCGGAACTGCTCTAGCAAAAAGCCGCAATCCCCTTGACCCATCGCCGACAATTGCGCACATAACCTCCGCCAGACGGTCGGACGGTCGCGGGCGGTGTTAAGCCGCGCGAGGAAAGTCCGGGCTCCATGGAGACAAGGCGCCGGGTAACGCCCGGCCAGAGGCCTCAGCAATGGGGGTTTTGAGGGAAAGCGCCACAGAGAATATACCGCCTCGCCATATTTGTTTATGTGGGGAGGTAAGGGTGAAAAGGTGCGGTAAGAGCGCACCG
>JAADIQ010000069.1 GCA_013151255.1 Alphaproteobacteria bacterium | reverse complement strand
AAATATTACTGATCACCTTGTTGCCGGCGATGTTGACCAGAAAAGCGAAAATGATGAGCCCGACCGCCAGCAGCGCCACCAGAAAACCGTTATCGTCGATGTTGAAAAGCTGAAGCGTGTAGGCGCCAAATGTCCGCGCCACGAGGCTTTCATTGATGACCATAGAGATGGCCATCAGTAGCGCCGCGGCGCCGGTTATGGTGGCGGGGCCATAAGATTTGCGCAGGATCATCGCAATTCCGCCCGCTGACGGATATTTATTCGAAACCTTGATATAGCTGTAAGCGCTAAACGCGCTGATGACGGCGGCGGTCAGGAAGGCGAGGGGGAACAACGCACCAGAAAATTCGGCGACTTGTCCGGTGAGCGCAAAAATTCCGGCGCCAATCATCACGCCGGTGCCCATTGCGATCGCGCCAATAAGGGTGAGGCTTGCCTGTTTATATTCGGTTTTCATCGCCGATCATTACGGTGTTGCGGGCGCTGTTGTCCATATGGGGGCTTTTCGTGCGGTGATGCCTATTGCCTTGTGTCCAGACGCCGATAATGAGTGCTGCAGATTTCAACATATCCGCTAATGGGCTCGGCCAAATTTGAGGAAAGAAACCCGGCATTAACCATGTTCTGGTGCATTAGGTCTGTCCTATTGAGCAATCAGCATGCAGCGCCAGATTATCATCCTCACAGCCCGCCGTGAAGCGCCGCTTCTTCAACAGTTTTTGTTGGAGCAGAACCCGTTTTTGCGCGTAGGGGTCGCCCATAACCTGCCTAGCTTAACGGCGGCGGTTGACCGGTATGAAGGAAATGTCCGCGTCATTTCTTTTCTGGCGGGGACAATCGTTCCTGCCGCATTATTATCCCGGCTTCGAATTACGCCGTATAACATTCATCCGGGCTCGCCGGAATATCCTGGTTCTCATCCTGAGAGCTTCGCCATCTGGGAGGGCGCCGAAACCTTTGGCGTCACCGCTCACGAAATGACCGCGCGTGTTGATGCAGGGCCTATCGTTGCTGTTTGCCGTTTTCCGGCGCCGCCGAATTCTGAACGCGTGGCGCTGGCGGACCTGACATATGCACATGCCGTCAATGTGTTCTCGCTGGTTGGCGCTTTTTGCGCGGACACGGACGCATCGATGCCGCATATGGAGGAGGAACAGTGGGCGCCTCACAAACGCACGAACAAACAGTTTCAGGCGCTTTGCCAAATGCCCGCCAACGCCTCTTTAGATGAGGCGGCGCTGCTTTGGCGTGCTTGCGGCGAAGATTACATCGGCCGGCTCGCCGCCCAAGCCTGATTTTAAAGCCACATTAACGAAGTGTAATACGCGAATTCATGAAAATGATATCTATACGATAGATATGCATTCCTGTTCTTCAGCTAAATATTACGTTGTCTTCGGGCCGCACTAGCTGCGGTTTTTCCACTCACGAAATTCATAGCGCGCCAATCCGTCTGACTTTTCCGTCAACGCATGGAACAGCAACGGCGCCAGATCGCTCGGCAGCGGCAATGTTTGCGGGTCTTCCCCCGGCATGGCTTGCGCGCGCATTTTGGTGCGCATCGCTCCGGGGTCGATGATGGCGACGCGGATATTGGTTGTGCGGGTTTCCTCCGCATAGGTCGCCCCGAGCATTTCCATCGCCGCTTTCGACACCGCATAAGCGCCCCAAAAGGCGCGCGCGACTTTGCCGCCGACGCTTGAGGTGAGGAATATTACGCGGGCGTCGTCTGACTTGCGCAGCAGCGGATTAAGCGCGCGCAGCAGCCGCCAGTTGACGGTGAGGTTTAAATCGAGCGTGTGACGCCACACTCTCGGGTCGATGTCGGTGAGCGGCGCCAGCTCGCCGAGGCTGGCGGCGTTGGCGAGTAGGATATCGAGTTTGTCGATGCGCCCGGCCAGCGCGCCGGCGAGCTGTTCTATGCCGTCGCCTTCCACCAGATCCATGGGGATCAACGACGCCGTTCCGCCGACGGCGCGGATATCATCATCAAGCTCTTCAAGCCCGCCGCTGGTGCGCGCCAGCGCCAAAACATGCGCGCCGGCCTTAGCCAGGGCCAGGGCCATCGCCCGGCCAATGCCGCGCGAGGCGCCCGTGACGAGGGCGGTTTTACCGTTGAGATCGGGGGTGTCGTTGTTCATATTCCTTGGGTATCTTTCTATAGAGGCGTTGGGTTAGCTAACGCGCAGCGTCCGCCGGCGCAATCGCTCTGGGGTAGTGTTGACAGCGGCGCTGGGTTTGACTATCTCCCGCGCTCCCTTGTGCATTAAAGGCCAGTCCGATGAAAGTCCGTAGCTCCCTTAAGTCTTTGAAAAAGCGTCATAAAGACTGCCGCGTGATCCGCCGTAAGGGGCGCGTCTATGTCATCAACAAGACCCAGAAACGCTTTAAAGCGCGTCAGGGCTAACGCCGGACGGCTTCTTCCTTGGATTTTAAGGCTTTGACCGCTAGGCTTTCGCATATGCGAAGGCTTTGTTTGTTGATTCTCGCGAGTATGGCGCTCGCCGTCCCGGCGGCGGCGGATCAGACCGATCCGCGCCTCGATTTGCTGTTTGAGGAGCTGCGCACCGGCGATGCGGTGCGCGCGGAAGAAAATGTCTCCCGCATCATCGAAATCTGGTCCGACGCCCAGAGCGACACGGTCGATCTTCTTTACGCCCGGGCCGAGCTAAGCGCGGCTGAGGGCGCTGACGATCTCGCGCTGACGCTTCTCGACCATATTGTCGGCCTGGCGCCGCATTTTGCGCAAGGCTATGCCTTGCGCGGGCGGGTGCGGTTAAGCGTCAACGACACGGCCGGCGCGATTGAAGACTTCTCCCGCGTGCTTGAGCTTGAGCCGCGCCAGTTTGAGATCCGCACCACGCTTGCCGGTATTTTATACGCCTCGGGCGAGCGCCGCGCGGCTTATGAGATGTATCAGAAGGTTCTGGAATGGAACCCTCATGACGAAGATGTGCGCCGACGCGCGCGCGCCCTGCGACGCGATCTCGACGGTCAAGAGATTTAATTTTCCCCACTTTGCGATTGCCGCTTGGCTCCGCCCTCGTGCTTTTCTATTTATATAGGCCAGGCGGGCGGGAAAACCATCCGTAGTCAGATGAAATATTGAGGGAGCGCGTATAGTGGCGGACGGATCAGCGAATATAGAAGGCGGAACAACCGTCGCAGCGGACCGGCTGCGCTCGTTCATAGAACGCGTGGAGCGCCTTGAAGAAGAAAAAGCCGCGATCTTGAATGACGTCAAGGAAATCTACGCCGAGGCGAAGGGCGAGGGTTATGACGTCAAAGTGCTGCGCCAGGTGGTGCGTATCCGCAAAATGGATCGCGCCGACCGCCAGGAGCAGGAAGCCTTGCTGGAGCTTTATCTCTCGGCGATTGGCGAGGCCTGATCTCGCCCTATCAGGCATCTATTGAGCGCATACCGGTATAACGCGCAGCTCTGTCACGCAGGGGGCGCTATAGCGCGCGGTGTGGTTCGGCGAGTTTGTTAATCCAAGAAACCATGTCAATCTATTGGCCGAACACAGCGCCGCCCTACAGGCTAGGGGTGCTGATTTGCGAATGTAGGAATTTGACAGATGAAAAACCCGGTCGCGGCGTTTGCCGCCTTTGGCATCCTTACATTGGGCTCCGTCGCAGCGGCGCAAGACACAGCCGCGCTGCCGGTGACCATCGTCATTCATGGCGGCGCAGGCGCGTTGGCGCCCGGACGCTACACGCCGGCGAAGGAAGCGCAATTTATCGCCAAGCTCAATGAAGCGCTCGATGCTGGCTATGCGATTTTGGAAGATGGCGGCGCGGCGCTGGATGCGGTTGAGGCGGCGATTGTGACCATGGAAGACTCGCCGTTATTTAATTCAGGCAAAGGCGCGGTTTTCACCCGTGATGGCAAGAACGAACTCGACGCCTCGATTATGGATGGCGCAACGCTCAACGCCGGCGCGGTGACCGGCGTTACAACCGTCAAAAACCCGATCCGGCTCGCCCGTGAGGTGATGGAAAACTCCGTCCATGTGATGTTTGCCGGCAACGGCGCTGATAAATTCGCCGAACAGCAGGGGTTGGAGATAGTTGAGCCAGAATATTTCTACACGGAGCATCGCTGGAAGAGTTACGAAGAGGCGCTGAAGCGTGAGAAAGAACAAAAAGACAGCGCCATCAGCCATGATTTTAAATATGGAACGGTTGGCGCCGTTGCGCTGGATGCCAGCGGCAATCTTGCAGCGGGCACCTCAACCGGCGGGATGACGCTAAAAAATTTCGGGCGGGTGGGCGACACGCCGATTATTGGCGCCGGAACCTTCGCCGACAATAAATCCTGCGCTGTATCTTCCACTGGTCACGGAGAATATTTTATCCGGCTGACGATTGCCCGCGATATTTGCGCCCAGGTTGAATATGCCGGCAAGACCGTCGAGGACGCGGCCAAGGATGTGATCCACGGCCGGCTCGAAACGCTCGGTGGCGGCGGCGGCGTGATTGTGCTTGGCGCAGACGGCGCGTTTGCGATGGTGTTCAACACGCCCGGCATGTTTCGCGGCGTAAAAAGCGCGAGCGGGGTCAACACAACGGCGATCTATGGCGATTAGCGCGTGTAGTTTTTGCGTTAGCCGGCGTTGTCGGCTTTGGCGAACTTAAACCTACACGAGCCGCCGCCGCGGACCATGCATTCGGCATGTTCCGGACGTTTTCCGGTCGCGGCTTCAATCAGCGCGAGGTCGAAGTCACAGACTTCCGGGTGTTGTGCTGCGAGGTGGTGGTAGACGCAATTAAACGCCTGGATTTCTTCGCCGCCGTCTTGGTTGTGGGCGGCGCGTGCAACATAGCCAAGGTCGGACATTGCGCTGGCGAGGTCGGCCGCGGAAACATCGCTGTCAGGCCCGGCAAGTTGCAGCCTTAATTCACCGCCAATTTTCTTGCCCAGAGCGTCAAGCGTGTTGCGCAAATCATCCTCGCCGAGGCGCTCGGACAGCACCCCAAGCAAGAGCGCGGAAAACCAGTCATAGCGTTTTGGAAATTCGTGAATGCCGTCTTCGGTAATGCAATAAACATGGCTCGGCCGGCCTTTGCGTCGCGCCAGCGCCTTGCGCGCCGCCAGCCCATCGCGTTCGAGGCCGACAATCTGCTGGCGCACGGCCGAGCGCGTCACCGATAAGCGCGCGGCGATTTCATCCGCCGTCAGGCCATCGCGATTTTCCAACAGCACATGCAAAATCGCCCGCCGCCCGCCGCCGGTTTGCGCATCCCGGGTTGAACCCGGTGTCATTGTCTTCAAAAAATTTAACACCCTCAAATCAGTCCCAGCGACTTAAAGCTTGCATGGTGTTTGTGGCCGACGATGATGTGGTCGTGGACGCGGATGTTGAGGGCCGCGCCGGCCTTGATGATTTGGTTGGTCATCTCCACATCGGCGCGCGACGGCGTTGGGTCGCCGGACGGGTGATTGTGCACCAGGATAATCGCCGAGGCGCCAAGCTCCAGCGCGCGCTTGACCACCTCGCGCGGATAGACCGGCGTATGATCGACTGTGCCGCGCTGCTGTACTTCATCAGCAATCAGGATGTTTTTCTTGTCGAGAAACATGATGCGGAAAAGTTCGGTTTTCTCATCCGCCATCGCCGCGCGGCAATAAGACAGGAGATCGTTCCACGAGGTGATGACCGGGCGCTTGAGGATGCGCTCCTGGGTCAGCTTAATCGCCGCCGCCTGAACGATTTTCAACTCCTCGGCGACATTTTGCGACACGCCTTTCACTTCGACGAGGCGATCTATCGGCGCGGCGAGAGCCTCGGCAAAACCGCCGAATTTTGCGATCAAGTCTTTCGCCAGCGGCTTAACATCGCGGCGCGGAATGGCGCGGAACAAAACCAGTTCTAAGAGCTCGTAATCCTGGAGCCCGTCAATACCGGCTTTCTTGAACCGCACACGCAGGCGCTCGCGATGGCCTTTCGCATGGTCGGTAGATTTCGCTGCGCCGGCAGCCATTAGCTGTAAGGCGGGCGATCAAGCCCCTTGGGCGAGGAGGTAAAAATCTCAAACCCGTCCTCAGTAACACCAAGGGAGTGTTCGAACTGGGCGGAGAGCGACTTGTCGCGGCTGACGGCGGTCCAGCCGTCTTTCATCACTTTAACATCCGGTTTGCCGTCATTGATCATCGGCTCGATGGTGAAGAACATGCCGGGTTTGATTTCGGTGTCCGCTGCGCGGTGCACCGTGCCCCAGCGGTCTTTATATTCCGCATAATGAACGACGCTGGGGGCGGAATGAAAAACCTTGCCGAGCCCGTGGCCGCAAAAATCGCGAACGATGGAAAACCCTTGGCCCTCGCCAATCGCCTGAATGGCGGCGCCGATATCGCGCAATGTGGCGCCGGGTTTCACCGCGTTAATCCCCGCGATCATCGCCTCATAGGTGGTGTCGACCAAGCGGCGCGCCTTCACTTTTGGTTCGCCCGCATAATACATCCGGCTGGTGTCGCCATGCCAGCCATCGACAATGACCGTCACGTCGATATTCATGATGTCGCCGTCTTTCAGCAGCTTCGGTCCGGGGATGCCGTGGCAGATCACATGGTTGAGCGAAATGCAGGTGGCGTGACGATAGCCGCGGTAGCCGATGGTCGCCGATAGGGCGCCATTGTCGAGCACCATCTCGCGCACCAAATCGTCAAGCTGTTGGGTCGTGGCGCCGGGCGCCACATGCTCGGTCAGCATGTCGAGGCATTCGGCCGCCAGCCGCCCGGCCTTGCGCATGCCGGCAAAATCCTCCGGCCCATGGATTTCTATCTCATCGGCGGCGGTCTCGATATCTGCGTCTGTGGCGAGTTCTGTCATGGGCAATCTTGCTTTGTTTAAACCAGTTCTATCTCAAGGCGGTTGCGAAGCCCTACCGCGCTGAGGCTGACTTCGCAATCATAGCACAATGTTTCAACACCTGCTGCAACCGCTGATTTCAGCGCCGCGCCATAGGCCGGATCGAGGTCTGCGGCTGGCCGGAACCGGGTGCAGTCGCTGCGCTGAACCACGAATAGCATCACCGCGCGCCCGCCCGCCGCCGCAACCCGTGACAGCTCGGCCAGATGCTTTGCGCCGCGCGTTGTGACGCTGTCGGGGAATTCGGCCAGACCCGGCGCGCGCGACAGATGCACATTCTTGACCTCCACATAGCAGGGCGCCGCGTGCTTGCCGCCCTCGAGCAACAGATCGATGCGGCTCGCCGCGCCATATTTCACCTCGCGGCGGATATCGCCATATCCGGCAAGTTCGGGAATGGCGCCAGCCTCGATGGCTTCCAGAGCAATCTTGTTGGGATTGACCGTGTTGATCGGGATCAGGGTCTCGCCGATCTCAACCATCTCCCAGGAAAAGGCCAGCTTGCGCTTGTTGTTGTTGTGCTCGTTGACCCACACCGTCGCGCCCGCAATAGCGACGCCGAGCATGGAGCCGGGATTGGCGCAATGGGCGGTAATCTCGCGCCCGTCATCAAGCGCGATATCGGCGAGGAAGCGCTTATAGCGTTTTATCAGGCGGCCGCGCAGAAGGGGGGAGGGGATTTGCATTGCACGCGTTTAGACGAAGTCGGGCAGAGGCGGCAATCATTCGATAGGGGGGGCTCGTTCGACGTCATCCCGGATGCGATGCAACATGAAATGTTGCTTCGCTGGTCCGGGATCTATCTCGATAAGTTCGAGCCTGCCGGCAGCGATCCCGGGCTAGCAAAGCGGCATTTCATGCCGCATTGCACACGGGATGACGACAATCATGACCTCTATACGCCTGCAACCCGAACACGAATCGATTCTTCAATTTTACAACCCTGAGAGGGTAGTCTTTCATAAAACCTATATTTGGTGAAAAGTTATCCTCACGCGTTTGGGTGGGCGTATACTGGCTTTTGATAATGATTCCATGGGCCAAAATTGCGGCAAAGGAGCAAACCCAGTGCGCGTGATAAAGACATCTCAGCGATCGGCGGCGCCGGCGGCCATTGAGGGTGAAAATGTTGGACTAGATTCAGCTACAGGCCGCGTGGTTACTGGGTTCATATTAAGCGCGAATGCACAGTTTCATGGCTTTCGGCGGGGTTTACGCAAGAAGCCTTTGAGTTTGCGCGTCAAGACATCGCCGCGATATCCGTCATTGGCGGCGATTTCGCTCAACAATGCTGAAACTCTGGAGCGCTGGTCACGGGCGCGCAGTGTTTCAAACTCTGCAAAGTCGCTTGCTGAAATTACATATGCGACGGGCCGTTTGTATCGTGTGATGGCGACCGGCTCGGCGTCGGCACTAGCTATGAGTTTTCCAAAGTGTTGTTTTGCTTCGTAAGCGGAGAAATATTTCATGATTAACGCCTTTCAGTCAGTATACGCTGGTTTTCGAAAAAACTACTTAAAAGTAATGAATGGGGCCTTGGCGACATATTTCAAGTGCTTGCTTCTCCATAGCGATTGTCGCAAAGCGGGTGATGCTCCCGTGATTTAGAGCGCCGGGCGAAAAAGTGGAAACCGATTTTTCGCAAAACCTGGCGCGTAATAAGGAATCTAGAGCATCGGGCGATTCCTATTAATCGCCCGATGCTCTAGTCCGGAACGAAAGAGTTGAGTGATAGATATGAACGACGCGCCATCAAGAAGAACCGCTGCGATCCTCGCCATCGGCGATGAGCTATTGTCGGGCCGAACACGGGACGCCAACACGCATTTTCTCGCCGGTTGGCTGACCGAGCGCGGCGTGGCTTTGTGTGAGGCGCGCATTGTCGGTGATGACCAGGGCGATATTGTTGCTGCGCTGAATGCCTTGCGGGCGCGTTATGATTATGTGTTTACCTCCGGCGGCATTGGGCCGACCCATGACGATATTACAGTTGAGGCTATCGCGGCGGCGTTTGACGTTCCGGTGATTGAACATCCCAAGGCGATGGCGCTGATCCGTAGCTGGTACCACTCACGCGGCGAGGAGGTGACGCCGGCGCGTGCGCGCATGGCCCGCACGCCGGAGGGGGCGGTGCTGATCGACAATCCGGTTTCCGGGGCGCCGGGGGTCAGGGTTGGCAATGTCTTCGTGATGGCTGGCGTGCCGCGCATATTCCAGGGCATGCTGGCGGCGGTTGACGGTGAAATTGAACGCGGCGTGAAAATCCATTCGCGCGCGGCGACCGCTGTGGGGTTGCCGGAATCTAAAATCGCCGAGCAGCTGCGCGAGATTCAGTCGGCGATCAAAGACGTGGCGATTGGCAGCTATCCGATAGACGGCGACGAGAAGGGGGTCACCATTGTTGCCCGCTCCGAAAACCCGGAGACCGCCGATGCGGCGATCACGGCGGTTTGCGCGGCGATGCGCGCGCTTGGCGTTGAGCCGGACATGAAAGACCGCAATTAGGGGGGCTGGCCGGGCTAAACCTCTGCGCCGCTAGATGTGAAGACGAAACAGGGTGCGCTGCGGCTGTTTTTGCGGCATTGTCTCGCGTTCTGGGGACGACCGGCGAGATCGACGCTGATAGGGAGAGATTAAGATGAGCGATAAACACCGCGCGGCGCCGCGCTTCAAAACCATGTCCGCAATAGCTCTCGCTATTGTTCTATCGGTAGGCCTTGGCTTAACCGGGCTCGCCCACGCAGCGGGAAGCAGCGGCGGAGGCAGTCTTCCGCAACAGTCACGACCGCAAATTAATCCCGAGCAGTCCTATCGCGATGGCGTGGCTGCGCTTAGTGCAGGCGACTATAAAACCGCCGAGAAAAAGTTTGGCGAAGTTTTAAGCGTTTCCCGCAAACATGCTGAGGCAAACTATTACATGGGACTGGCCAAGGTCGGGCGCGGCAAACACAAAGCATCGGTGCGCTATTTTGAGCGCGCAATCAAATACCGTCCGGGCTTTGTCGAAGCGCATGAGCAGCTTGCGCTGGCTTTTGTCACACTGGGAAAAACCGATGACGCGCAAGAGCAGTTGAGCGCTATGCGTGCGATTAGTGAAAACTGCGCCGATGCGACATGTGACGGCGCTTATAGGCAGCGCATCGGCGCCGCGATTGCGACAGTTGAAGCCGCGCTTGGGATTGGCGAGGGCGATACGGTGAGTTTCATTCCGAACACCGCGCCGCAATTTTCCATGCTGGCCTTGGCGCCGCGCGCCGTTGGCGCAGAGCGTTATGGCGACGCCGTCAAGTTAATCAACCAGCAGCGTTTTGCAGAGGCGGTGAGCGAGCTATACCGGGCGCAGGCGATTATCGGCCCGCACCCGGATATTTTGAACTATCTCGGCTTCGCCCATCGCAAGCTGGGAAAATTTGACCGGGCGCAGGATTATTATGCTGCGGCGCTGGAACTGGACCCGGACCACCTTGGCGCCACGGAATATCTTGGCGAGCTTTATCTGGAGCTTGGCGAGATTAAAAAAGCCCGCCGCCAGCTCGCCAAACTCGACAGGCTTTGCGCCTTTGGCTGTGCGCAATATGAAGATTTGGCGCGGTTGATTGAGGTGAAAACATCCATCCGCCGCGCCGCGCGCTAATGGCGTTTGGCTTAAAGAGGGTAGTGGCGGCGGCGTTGATTGTGCTTGCCGCCTGTTCGCCAAAGGAGCGCGCAGAAACTCTGCCGGTGGGCGCCTTCGCGAATGCGGCGCCGGCGGCGTTAAGCCTTCGCGAGCTTGCCTGGCTTCATCCGTCTACGGATACTCTTAAAATATTGAGCAGCGCGCGGCATGAATGTGTGCGTCCGGCTGAAAACCCTGACATGCAATATCTGGTTGATATTGGCAGGCTCGCTTTTCAAAGCCCGATGCTGTTTGGCGGTCCGGCGGCGCGCGGCGGTTTGTCCTGTGAGAGTTGTCATCAAGGCGGGCGTGATAATCCGAATTTCTTTCTTGCCGGGCTTAGCGGTGAGGCGGGGACAGCGGATGTAACTTCAGCGCTCTTCAGCAAGGTTCGCGAGGACGGCGTCTTCAACCCCGTGCCGATCCCGAGCCTGGTCGGCATTGCCGGCAAGGCGACGTTCGGGACGCAGGCGCCGGCGGCAAGCCTAAGCGATTTTATAGAAAACGCCGTGGTCGACGAGTTTCAGGGCGCCCCGCCGCCGCCTGTGGTGGTGAGCGGGCTTTCCGCCTATATCGCTCATCTTGACGAGACGGGCTGCGTAGCGGCGACAACTAGAACTATCACTGCCGATATGCGCCAAGCGCAACGCGCCATCGAGCTTGTCGGCGAAGCGCTTGCGCGCGACGATGTTGCGGCCGCGGATTTTTTGTTGGTGAGCGCACAAGGACAGTTGGGCCAGGTGCATGAGCGGTTTGCCGGGCCGGGACTGAAAAACCAACGCCGGGCGCTGGAGCGGCTGAGCAGAAACGTCGCCGCTATTCGTACGAATCTGCGCGCTGGCGATGATGCGAGCGCCAGTCTTGCGGCGGTAATGGTCGGCGCAAAAACTATCATCGGCGACCTTGAACAGCATCGACGCCAATCGCTCTATGATGTAGAGACGCTGCGCGCGGCTTTACGCGCGGCCGGCCGCAACCTGGGCCCGTAATCTCGCGGGGCGCAGCGGCCTGATAGGAGCGTTCTTGGCGTGCTGAGTGTTTTTGATATTTTTAAAATCGGGATCGGCCCGTCATCGTCGCACACGGTGGGGCCGATGCGCATTGGCGTGCGGTTTCTGGAAGAGGCCGCCAGCGCTGGCGTTCTAAAGGGCGCCGCGCGGGCTAAAATTGACCTCCATGGCTCGCTGGCGCTCACCGGCATTGGCCACGGAACCGACAAGGCGGCGATGCTCGGGCTGATGGGGTTTGAACCCGACAAGACCGACCCTGATGCGGCGCAAGAAGCGGTGGCGCAGGTGCGGGCGGAGGGCAAGCTCGCGCTTCATGGCGGTGGAGACATCGCCTTCGATCCGGCGACAGATATCGACCTGCGCGGGGACATTATTCCAACCATCCACCCCAATGAAATGCGTCTGCATCTATTCAACGCCGCCGGCGTGGAGATTTTCGCGCGAACCTATTATTCCGTAGGCGGCGGGTTTATCGCCAGCGAAAAACAACTGACCACAAAATCGGAAGATGACCGCATCGCGCTTCCCCAACGCGGCCCGCACGCCTTCGCCTCGGCGGCGGATTTGCTCGGTATTTGCGCGGAGAAAAACCTTCATGTTCATGAACTCATCTTGGAAAATGAAGACGACTTTCGCCCGCGCGTCGAGACCGAGCACAGGCTCGACCAGATATGGTTCGCGATGCGCGCTTGCATTGACCGCGGGCTTAAAACCGAGGGGGTGCTGCCGGGCGGGTTAAACGTCAAGCGCCGGGCGCCGCAACTTTGGGCAAAGCTCCATGAGGCGCCGCTCGCCAATGAGCGCGAGCAGATTTTCGACTGGCTCAACGTCTACGCCATGGCGGTGAACGAGGAAAACGCCGCCGGCGGGCGCGTCGTCACCGCGCCGACCAATGGCGCGGCGGGGATTATACCATCCGTACTCAAATATTATTGCGCCGATGACGATATCAACATCGCCCATATCCGGATATTCCTGTTGACGGCGGCGGGGATTGGCATGCTCTACAAACAACGCGCATCTATATCCGGCGCGGAAATGGGCTGTCAGGGGGAGGTGGGCGTTGCCTGCTCGATGGCGGCAGGCGGTCTGGCTGCGGTGTGGGGCGCCAGCCCCGGTCAGGTTGAGCGCGCCGCAGAGATCGGCATGGAGCACAATCTCGGGCTCACCTGCGACCCGGTGGGCGGGCTGGTGCAAATCCCCTGCATCGAGCGCAACGCCATCGGTGCGGTCAAAGCGGTCAATGCGGCGCGCCTGGCGATCCGCGCCGCCGACGATCCCAAAGTCTCCCTCGATCAGGTGATAGAGACCATGCGCCAGACCGGCCTCGACATGTCGCGCAAATATAAAGAGACCAGCGAAGGCGGGCTTGCGGTCAATGTGGTGGAGTGTTGAGGGCGCGTTTGCGGATCGGCGACGCAAGAAATCCAACGCTTGATGAGCCGGCCAGTCCCGGTTATGCATCGGCCTCCAGCCTTGCAGCAACCGGCGGCAAGACTTCGCGGACGTGGTGGAATTGGCACAACAGACTTAAAATCTGTCGAGCGTAAGCTCATGCGGGTTCAAGTCCCGCCGTCCGCACCACGAACTCAAACAGTTGCATATCTAAGATAGTGTAGACGCTGTCTGGAAAAATCGAAATCATGGCCTAACGAGCATATTGAGGAGAGCGCTTTGAAAGCGGCATATATAAATTCGTACGGGTCTAAAGTTCAAATCGGCGAGCAGGCGATGCCTGATTTGCCGCGCGGGCATGTGCTGATTAAGATGAAGGCGGCCAGCGTTAACCCGATTGATTGGAAGATTGCCAAGGGCGACTTGAAGGCGCTTTTAAAGCTTCCCTTTCCGATCAGGCTCGGCAGTGACGGCGCCGGGATTATTGAACAACTCGGCGACGGGGTTGTCGATTTCAAAGTTGGCGATGAAGTTTTCTTTCGCTGCCATAAAATGGATATGGGAACATTCGCGCAATACTTTGCCCTCCCGTCTGAGCTGGTCGCGCTGAAACCGAACACCATGTCTTTTGAGGAGGCGGCCTCCATCCCATTAGTTGGGCTGACCTCGTTGCAGGCGCTGAAAGAAAAGGGCGCGATGGGACCGGGGTCAAAAGTGCTGATCCATGCCGGCGCCGGCGGCGTTGGCACATTTGCCATCCAATACGCCAAAACCTGCGGCGCCTATGTGGCGACGACGGCGAGCGCAAAACGCTTTGCGCTCCTGAAAGAGTTGGGTGCCGATGTCATCATCGACTATCGGTCTCAGAAAATTGAAGATGAGCTAAGCGGTTATGACATCGTGTTCGATACGCTGGGCGAGGCGGTTCACGAGGCGTCGTACAAAGTCTTAAAACCGGGTGGCGTTCTGGTGACGGTCCTGGGCATCCCTGACAATGATACGGTTGGCGAGTATGCGTCCGGTTTTGTCGTGAAACTGGTTGCGCGCCTGCACAACAACAAGATGCAAAAGCACGCGAAAAAACACGGCGCCGTTTACAAACATCTTTTGATGTATGCTGACGGAAGCCAGCTGTCAGAGATTGCCGCGTTGATTGAAGCGGGCAAGATCCGAGCAATCATTGATTCAACGTTTGCGCTGGATGAGGTCCAAGCAGCCTTTGAACGCAGCAAGACCGGACGGTCGCAAGGGAAAATTGTCATTACGATTGATTGATGGTCGGCGGCGTTTTGCCCGCTACAAACTAAAACTCGTTCCGCAGCCGCAAGACGCCGTTGCATTCGGGTTGTTGATCTTGAACGCTGCGCCGATCAGCTCGTCGGAATAATCGATTTGCGACCCGGCCATATAGTCGACGGAGACGCTGTCTATGAGGACTTGATAACCATCTGCGTCGAGCACCAAGTCGTCGTCTTCGCGCGCGCCGACGATATCAAATTTGTACTGAAAGCCGGAACAGCCGCCGCCCTCTACCGCTACGCGCAACATCGCGCCCGCCGGCTCCTTGGCGAGGATCGCGGCGATTTTGCTCGCGGCGCTGGCGGAAACGGTAACAGCAGATTGGTCGGTGACGGACATTTTACACTCAACTATAGCGCCGGGCAAAAAAGTGGAAACCGGTTTTTTGCAAAACCCGGCGCGCAATAAAGAATCTAGATCATCGGGCGATACCTATTAATCGCCCGATGATCTAGGCTGGGCCTTTATATAAGTGCTTTTATTGCGAATTAGGAGGGGGCACCCTAAAAATTGCACCGGTTTTTACCATAAAGCTACGCCGCGCCGATGTCGGCTCGGCGTCATCTGGCTCTAAAACCAGCCTTGGTTAATCCTTGGCGAGCGACTTCTGGATTTCACCAAGGCGGTCATACATGCCGAAAATGACGATATAAATCTCGCACAGGAAACGCCAGAAGATCACCCCGATCGCGCCGGCAAGTGGCGCCAGGACGAGGCTGGCGATGCCGGAAGTGAAGCCTTGGGAAAAACCGCCGAGAACCCCCGCTAGAACGCTGAGCGCGATGACGACGATGCCGATCCAGTAGAGCAGCTTGATCAGGCTGGTGGCGATGAGTTTGTCGAAGGTTCTAAATCTGTTGATGAATTCGCTCATGGGTGGCTCCTAGATATTGCCATTGGGGTGAACACAACTGTTGAATGCGGGCTCGGCCAGCGGCCGACAAGCTTGGTCGGATCGACTGGGGCGAACAGTATTTACAGCACTCTATGCGTGATTCGATCCGGACTGTGCGCCAATCTGAATGCAGATGGCTGAGAAGAGGCGTTGCGCCCCGCCGTGTCTAAAATCCCCAGCCGGATGGGTTGGGATAAGGCTCGCCTTTGGCAAGGGTCTGCATACCCTTCACGATGCGGATAATATACCAGATGAACGCCGCCAGAATGATCAGGAACCCGATCAGAACGATGCTTAAAACCGCGCCGACTGCCATATAAAGCAGCCCTTTCCAGAAGATATTGATTTGGTTGTGATAATGAGACCGCAGCCAGTCTGGCGCGTCGTCTTTGGCCATGTAGGCCATCACCACGCCAACAATCGCCGTCACGCCGACGACGGAGGCGACAAGATAAAGGATATAGATCAGATTGGCGTTGCCGGCCTGCTTAGGGTCGGTAGAAATTACCGGATCGGACATTAGGGTCTCCTTCTGGCGCGCTTCAAACCATGTTGGTTTTCAGCATACTGAGGCGATTTGGACGCTTGCCGCAACGTCTTTGCGTTGATACGAAACGCGACCGAATCAACAGTTTTCCGTGTAGAGGATACCATCATGGCGCTAGAACGCACCTTTTCGATCATTAAACCCGACGCCACCCGCCGCAATATTACCGGCAAGGTCGTCGCCAAGCTGGAAGATGGCGGTCTGCGCGTCGTCGCACAAAAGCGCATCCATATGACCCGCGCACAGGCCGAGAGCTTTTACGGCGTCCATAAAGACCGCCCGTTCTTTGGCGAGCTGGTGGATTTTATGATCTCCGAACCGGTCGTGGTGCAGGTTCTGGAGGGCGAGAACGCCGTCGCGCGCAACCGCGAAATCATGGGTGAGACCAACCCGGCAGACGCCGCCGCGGGCACTATCCGTGCGGAATTCGCCCTCTCGATTGGCGAGAACACCGTGCACGGCTCTGACGCGCCGGAAACTGCAAAAGAAGAAATCGAGTTTTTCTTCTCCGCCGACGAAATCGTCGGGTAGCGGCGCATGACCGGCAACCCCATCCTCGATCTGGTGATTTCGATCACCGGTGTTTCGTTGTTGATGTTGCTGGCGCGGCTGATATTCGGCGCGGGCGGGCGGGGGATTGACCGCGCTGCCGCCGCTGAAAGGCTGGCGTTTGACGAGCCTGATTTTGAGCCCATAGACTGGCTGATCGGCGAGGGCGTGGCGCTGGCGCGCAACGACGCCGGCGAATTGGCGGTGGTGATGGTTCATGGCGACGGGCTGGTGACGCGGCGCCTGGGCGCGGCGTCGCCCGCGCCATATTATCGCGATGGCGTGCTTACCGTTCCCCGGCCAGATGGTACGGCGCGCGAAGTTCATTTTACTGTGCCGGAAGACCAGGCTGCGGCATGGCTTCGCGCTTCTGCATAGAAGGGTGTGGTTTTTCGAAGAGTTGCGTTAGGGTGAACCGATGCATAGCTTGAAAATCTTCATAACCAGTCTGTTCGTAGCCTGCATTGCGATATCTACTTCGTACGCAGAAGACTTGGCGCCGCCGCGTTGCGATTATGGCGCGCCGCACGAAAATGCTGCCGAAGAACTGGCGCAATTTTCTTTTCTGATTGGCGACTACACGATTGTGGCGCATGCCTGGCAGGCAGAGGCGTGGTCGCCGCCGCGACCGGGTACGCCGGCGCGATGGAACGGCTGCTTGGCGGCATGACGATTGTCGATGAGTGGTATAATACCGATCCCGGCGTCAATCCGGATACGCCGCGCGGCGTTAATGTGCGCATGTTCGATAGCGAAGACCAAGAGTGGGACATGATGTGGATCGCCACAGCTGGACGCCAGGTTCAGGACCTGCGCGCGAAAATGAAAGACGGCGTCTTGACGATGTGGCAGGTCTACCCCGAGCGCCTAAACTTCAAGGCGGAGTTTGTTATCGAGGACGCTGACCATTGGGCGCGGATTGGCTATGGCAAAGACGACGCCGGCCAATGGGTGAAGCAGTTTAAACTGGCGGCGACGCGCATTGCCTGTGAGCGGATGGAAGAGTGATGCAAGACATATCGTTTCCGGATGTTATCGCCTATGCCGTGCCGGCTTTTGTGCTGCTGATCATTCTGGAAATGTTTGTCGTGCGGCGCAGTGGCCGCGGGCGTTATGAAACCAAAGACACATTTTCAAGCCTCGCCATGGGGTTCGGCAACAATCTGATTGCGGTGATCGGCGCCGGGGCGCTGGTCTATATGATGTATAGCTGGGTCTATCAGTTCCGGCTTATTGAGGCGATGCCAATCGTCTGGTGGACGATATTGATATGCGTTATCGTTGACGATTTCGCTTATTACTGGTTTCACCGCATCGCCCATGAGCGACGCTGGTTCTGGGCGAGCCATGTGATCCATCATTCCTCGCAGCACTATAATCTATCGACGGCGCTGCGCCAGACCTGGACCGGCAAGCTGTCTTTTGCGGGGATATTCTGGCTGCCGCTGGCGCTGATCGGGTTTCCGCCGCCGCTGGTTTTGTTCGTGGGCGGTGTAAATCTTGTCTATCAGTTCTGGATTCACACCGAGCTTATAAACCGCATGGGCCCGTTCGAATGGGTGTTTAATACGCCGAGCCATCACCGCGTCCACCACGCCACCAACCCGCGCTATCTGGATGCGAATTATGCCGGGATGTTGATTATCTGGGACCGGATGTTCGGGACCTATGTGGCCGAAGACGAGGCGGAAAAGCCGCGTTACGGGATTATCAAAAACCTCACCACGTTTAATCCGCTGAGGATTGGCTTTCACGAATGGATTGGCCTGGCGAAGGATCTGCGCAGCGCGCGCTCGTTGCGGGAAGTCGGCGGCTATCTGTGGGGCCCGCCGGGATGGTCGCCGGACGGCTCGCGCATGACTTCGGCGATGATCAAACAGCGCTGGCAACGGCTGCATCCGGTGGCGGGTGACCCCGCAGACGGGCCCGCGCCAAAACCCGGCCCACAACCGGCGGAATAAGCTTTGTACAATTAGAAGGCGAGCGGCGAAGGCGGGCTCGCCTCCAAGGGGCGCCTCAGCGGCCCGCGCCGCAATTCCGCCGCACCCGCCATCAGAAAATCACGATTTCTCCGATAATCGGCCCGCTTCGCCTCCCATATTCTTCTCCATCGAAACAGGAGAGAGCTATGGGTCCGTTACTGATAAAATCCGCCGCCGCTATTGCCGCCGTTGCCGGTCTGGCCTTCGCCTCAGCCGACGAGCTGGCGCCGGGCGCGGCTTATGGCGATGCAGCTTTGTCCTCGCTGACCCAGGCAGAGCTTGCCGATCATGCTTTGCGAGTGTTCGAGCGCGCTGACCGCAATGGCGACCAAGCCCTTGATGTTGATGAATATACGGCGCTTTCTGTGGTTACGGCTGAGCTTGCGCAGCTGAACGGTTTTATCGCCATCGAGACCGAGGATGAGCCCAGCCTTATCGCCTTGCCGGGCGCCAGCCCGTCGGCGCTGTCGCGCAGCGAGCATATCCGCATCAACGCCGTCGCCCAGCATGCGTTCTATGCCTATGCCGGCGGCGATGGCCGGATTGACGCCGATGAGTTTGTCGCCGCGCAGTCAGCGCTGTTTATCGCCGCTGACCGCAACGGCAACGGAACGCTCAAGCGCCGCGAGCTCGGCGTCTTCGCCCAGCGCCAAGCCAGCCAGACGATCGGCGCGTAGCATCAAGCGGAGACGGGCTCGCCGATTTTGTCCTGGGTTTTCAATTCAAAATCGCTGGCGTCGTGGCGCTCGTGAAGCTGGTCTTCCGGCTCGCCCCAGGCGCGGTTGACCATGCGTCCGCGTTTGGTCGCCTCGCGCTCACTGATTTCCTGCGTCCACCGAACGAGATGCTCATAAGTGTGCGCTTCCAGAAATTCCGCGGCGTCATAAACCTTGTTGGTAACCACGGCGCCATACCACGGCCAAATCGCCATATCGGCAATCGTATACTCACCGCCGCACATAAATTGATTGTCCGCCAGGTGACGATCTAAAACATCCAGCTGGCGCTTCACTTCCATGGCGTAGCGGTTGATGGGGTACTCAAATTTTTCGGGCGCATAAGCATAGAAATGACCGAAGCCGCCGCCGAGGAAAGGCGCTGAACCCATCTGCCAGAACAGCCATGACAAGCATTCCGCGCGTTTGGTTGGGTCGCTGGGCAGAAAGGCGCCGAATTTTTCTGCAAGATAAAGCAAGATTGCGCCGGATTCAAAAACCCGCGTCGGTGTCGGCGTTGAATGATCCATCAGCGCCGGGATCTTCGAGTTCGGATTGGCCGCAACGAAGCCGCTCGAAAACTGGTCGCTCTCGGTAATCCTAATCAAATGCGCGTTGTATTCAGCGCCCGCATGGCCAAGCGCCAGCAGCTCCTCCAGCATCACCGTCACCTTCACGCCGTTAGGCGTCGCCAGCGAATAGAGCTGCAAAGGGTGTTTGCCGACGGGGAGTTCCTTATCATGCATCGCCCCGGCAATCGGACGGTTGATATTAGCAAAAGCGCCGCCGCTCTCAGCGTCCCATTTCCAGACTTTCGGCGGCGTGTAAGGTGTGGCGTCAGTCATGGGGCAAGCTCCGGTTTTGCAAGGCGTGAAGGGCGACATCTAGGCGCGGCAAGGTGATTTGAAAAGGAGGTTGTGCATGAAAACACTGCGCCTCGCGCATCTGTTACAAAGCGAATAGCTACACTAATCGGTTTGATAGCATGCAATGAGGATTGTTATTGAATTTACACCAACACTCAAAACCTCTAACCTTGGGGCGTGAGTAAGCTCGTTGAAATTACTCGTTTCTTAGATCCCGAAGAGGCTTATTGCGCTAAGGGGTATTTGAAATCCTATGGTATCGACGTCATCGTCCAAAACGAATATCACCTAACGACAGCCCCATGGTTGCGCTTTGCGTTGGGCGGTTATCCTCTCCTGATACTGTCGAAATTTGAAGACGAGGCGCGGCAAGCTTTGAGCGAAGTCTCGCCTGTCAAATCGGACAGGCAGAATTTAAATTCATCGCCTCATTCTGACGCTTCTGAGCTGCAAGAACGAAAAGGAAAAAATTGGTTTTGGCTGCCAGCCGCATTTTTGTTGGGGGTTCCGTTTGTTCCACGTAAAAAATCAGGATGGAATTTTCTATTGCACTCCTTCGCACTGGTCATGTTGTACGGAACTGTGATTTACTCTTGGGTCTTCTGGTTTAGCTAACAATCGGCCCTACTGCGCGGTGATAGCTGAAACATGACAAGGGGCTTACATATTCGTATATAGGATAATCATCTTGCCAGTCGGGAGAATTATTATGTTGAAATGGTTTTTGGGTATCGCTTTGGTTTTCGTATTCGGCATCGCCTTTTATCTGTTTCAATATGGCGGGTGGCGCGTAAAGCGCGACATAGCGGCCTTTGCTGATCACTTGTCCGAATGCAGCCCCATGGATCAGGATTTTTACGATCCATTGAGCGGGAATACGATGAACCGGCGCGTGGAGGGTGTGGAAGACAACACCTGTAGAGTGTCATTTGATACCTACAGCCCTCAACGGCTGTACTGCGCTTTCGCCGTAGATGATCTACCAGCGATTGCAAACGGATTTCGTGTGCGCGCCGACAATGTTGATTGGCTGGGCGGCTTTAAGCTTTCCTATAATTCAGACAATCCTGACCCTGTATCCGCACTACTCAGCAGCCCGGCGTGCGAAGCTCGAAACCCCTAGCCAGGCGGCCTTTTGAAAAGGGTTCCGCTCAAATCGCACCTTTCAGCCAGTAACAGTCCCGCTGCCTCACTCCCTCCCAATCCCATACTTCCGCACAATCCCCCTGATTTGGTCGTAGCTCAGTGAGAGCGCCTTGGCTGTGCGCCTTTGATTGTCGCCATTGCGGGCCAGCGCTTCGATGACCAGTTGTTTTTCGATTTCGTCGAGCCGCGCGCGCAGATCGACATCACTGTTCTGCGCACTTTTAATCTCAGGCGCCATTGCCGCTGATGGCTCTGCGGCCTCATGTTCAGCCTGCAAATTATCTGTCTTGTTGAGCGCTGGAAACGGGTCGATGATAATCTCGCCGACCGGGCCGGGCATTTCTTTTGCGCGCCAGCGGTAAAACGACCGCTCTGCGGCGTTCTTTAATTCGCGCACATTTCCCGGCCAGTTGTGGGCGCGCAGTTGCGCCATCGCTTCGGCGGTAAAGCCGTCATAGGGCTGGTCGATTTCGCTAGCCATGCGGGCGGCGAAACTGCCCGCCAGCTGGGCGATATCCTCACGCCGGTCGCGCAGGGGCGGCGCGACGATGACGTCGAAGGCGAGACGGTCGAGCAGGTCGGCGCGAAATTTTCCCTCGCGGGCTTGCGCGCGCAAATCAACATTCGCCGCCGCGACGATGCGCACATTCGCGATGAGGGTTTTCTCACCGCCAACCCGCTCATATTCGCCATATTCAATAACCCGCAAGAGTTTTTCCTGAACCCGCAAGGATGCGGACGGGATTTCGTCGAGAAACAACGTCCCGCCCTCGGCGCGCTCAAACCGTCCGAGATGTTTCTTCGATGCGCCGGTAAACGAGCCGGCTTCATGGCCGAACAGCTCGCTCTCCAGCAACTCCTCATTCATCGCCGCGCAATTGACCTTGACCAGCGGGCCCTCCCAGCGCGGCGACAGGAAGTGGATGCGCGCCGCAATCAGCTCCTTGCCGGTGCCGCGCTCGCCAATAAGCAGCAACGGCCGGTCGAGCGCCGCCGCATCAGAGGCATGGGCGAGGGCGTCGAGAAAGATCGGCGCCTGGCCGAGCAGGTCCGGAGGTTGGGGCGTGTTCATAGGTGTAATTTACCACATATGATGGTTAAATAAACCTGTATATTGGTGAAAAGCACCTATAAAGCTGACTGCGGAAAAACTCTATATTCCATTTTATTTATTAAAAACAGTATCTTATGATTTTTGCGCCAGTTTGGCACGGGTTTCGCAAAGGGGAAGGCAGACGGGTTAACCAAGCCGCCAAGGATGAAGGAGCAAATCATGAACCGATCGAGATATGACGACCGTTACTGGGAGAGCCGACTGGACCGGCTGGTCCGCGGCCGCTCGGGCTTTGCCTGGGGCGCATTCTTCATTGGATTTATCCTCGGCGGCATTATCTTTTAAGGAGTATGGCCATGGGCATTTTTTCAAGACTGAGCGACATCATCAACTCGAACATCAACGCGATGCTCGACCGGGCCGAAGATCCGGAAAAAATTGTCCGGCTTATTATCCAGGAAATGGAAGATACGCTGGTCGAAGTGCGCTCGAATGCAGCGCTGGCGTTAGCCGACCGCAAGGAAGTGGGCCGCAAGAAAGATGAATTCTTGCGCCGCGCCAAAGAGTGGGAAGCCAAAGCCGAGCTGGCGATTTCCAAAGACCGCGATGACCTCGCCAAAGGCGCGATTGCCGCGCGGCGAAAAGCGGAAGAAATGATTGAGCTCTTGGACAAGGAACTCAAAGCCATCGAGGCCGCGGTCGATAAAACCAATGACGACCTCGCCAAGCTTCAGGTAAAACTGAAAGAGGCGCGCGCCAAACAACGCTCGCTCGAAATACGCCGTAATGTTGCAACTGACAGTGTGCGGATTAGCCGGCAAGTGCATGATGGCCGCATTGATGAGGCGTTAGAGCGGTTTGACCGCTATGAGCGCCGGATAGATGAGCTGGAGGCGGAGTCCGAAAGCTGGGCGCTGGGTCGGCCGCGTACGCTCGAAGATGAATTTTCTGAGCTGGAGGCGGAAGACGCAGTTAACGCCGAGCTTAACGAATTGAAACGCCGTGTTGCGCAAAGACAATAACAAATGCGAAGAACAAAAAATAGGAAGGGAGAGTGATGGGTGATATGGGTTGGATTGTTGCAGTTGTCGCGATCATATTTGTCGCATGTCCTGCGGTGTTCATGCACTATCAGGCGGAACTTCGTAAAACCAAGTCGATTTCCACCGATGACGAACGGTTGGTTGATGATTTGTGGAAGACCGCGCAGCGCCTTGAGCGCCGGGTAGAAGCACTGGAAACCCTTCTAGACAAGGAAGCGCCGGACTGGCGCAATGAATTTCCGGAGCGGCCCAATGCGTGAAAATCATCATCATCACCACCACCATCATTGGCGTGAGCGCGACAGCTATGCCTATCGCGCGGGCGCGCCGGGGCCGGGCCCGAACCGTCATCGTCTTTATAAGGATAAAGACCGGGCGATGATCGCCGGCGTCTGCGCCGGGATTGCAGACTATTATGGCTGGCGCCCGGAAGGCCTTCGCGTCGGGCTGGTTATTTTAACGCTGTTTACGTTTCCGCTGCCGATCATCGCCTATTTCATCGCCGCCATGGTGATGAAACGCAAGCCCGCGGCGCCGGCCTATCGTTCGCCGGAAGAAGAACAGTTCTGGCGGACATTTTCGATGCGCCCGGCGGCGACGTTTTCAGAGTTAAAACACCGGTTCCGCGCGATTGATACGCGCCTAGCGGATATGGAATCGGCCGTCCTGTCGGATGAATACGGATTGCGCAAAGCCTTCAAAGACCTCGAACGCGGGGCGTAAGACGACTTAAATAAACTGCTGAATCTAACGCCCGAAAACGAGTGAACGGGGAAGGTGCGTTTTGCGCCGGAGGAGGGAATATGAAAACGGTCCTTATCATTACCAAGGCGGCGCTGTTGATTATGCTAACCGGCATCGCTTTTGCGACGCTCACATTTGGCCTGGGAGGGCTGGCGGAGGCGCGAGACGTGCAGCTATGTGCAGCGCCAGTGGCCCCGTCCTGTTTCTTCGCCATCCTCTAATGTGGCGATATCCGCATACGGTGCGGGCGCCGTCCTTAGTTTAGCGCACTTCTTTATCCGAAAACCGGTTCCCCCGTTTCGGGAACTACTGTAAAATCGTCCTTATGATTAGTGCTGATCAGCGGCGCATACGAGGACGCAGGATAGTGAGTAACGAGCAAAGCGCCGCTGCAACCGGAGATCGCATACGCGATCCGGGGACGCAGTCAACGGGGCAAGGCCGTCGCAACGGAAGGCCGCCCAGCGCCAGATTTGCGGCCCTCGATCTTGGTACGAATAATTGCCGCTTGCTGATCGCCAAGCCTGACGGCGAGAACTTACGCATAGTTGACGCCTTTTCTCGCATCGTGCGTCTCGGCGAAGGGCTTTCCGCCTCGGGTGTGTTGTCCGATGCAGCGATGGTGCGGACGATTGACGCGTTGAAAATCTGCGCGAGCAAAATTAACCGGCGCGGCGGCGCCGATGCGCGATGCATCACAACCCAAGCTTGCCGAATGGCGAAAAATGGCGAGGCCTTTCTTGGGCGCATCCGTGAGGAGACCGGGCTCGAATTTGAAATCATTTCAACCGAAGAAGAAGCTAGGCTAGCCGCCGCCGGGTGTGCGGAGCTGATCGACGAGCACGCTGAGGCGGCGCTGATTTTTGATATTGGCGGCGGCTCGACAGAACTCTCCTGGATGCGCCAAACTGGAGGAGGTAAAATATTTGACTGCAACGCCTGGACATCAATGCCGTTTGGCGTTGTTAATCTCTCAGAGAAATGGGGCGGGCGCGAGCTCACCCTTGAGCGCTACGAGGCGATGGTCGACAGTATCCGAAACGAGATTGCGGCCTGCGGCGACCCGGCGGGGCTGAAAACCCATTTCAACGACGGTAAGGCGCATATTTTAGGAACGTCCGGCACCGTCACGTCCATCGCCGGCGTCAGTCTTGGGTTAAAAAAATATCGCCGCGATCGTGTTGACGGGTTATGGCTCGATGTCAGCGAGGCGCGCGACACAATCGAAAAGCTTCGTGCAATGAGCTTTTACGAACGGGTGCGAGAGCCCTGCATTGGCGCCGACCGCGCCGACCTTGTGGTCTGCGGCTGCGCGATATTGGAGGCGTTAATCCGCGAATGGCCGACAACGCGTATCCGCGTTGCAGACCGGGGCCTGCGCGAAGGCATCCTCGCCGACCTTGCCAGTCAGTCGGTCAGGCCAAAACGCCGCCGCCGAAGACGCGGCAAAAAGACTAGAGCATCGGGCGATTAATAGGAATTGACCGTTGCTGGAGCCGCCTCTCGCCTCAGAGCGATTTTAAGATTGTGTCGGCGGCCATTTCCGCCAGCTCATCGCGCGATATTGCTCCGCGTGGTTTGAACCATGTATGGGTCCAGTTCAGCATGCCGAAAAATAGCATGACTTTTGCGCGCAGCCGCGCTCTATCGCGTTTTAGGGATGGTTTGCTACGTGCAAGTATAGCTTCCACCAGAGCAATTATTTTACGTTGTTTGAAAACAATGTCTTCGCGTTGCTTGTTTGACAATGCGGCAAGTTCATAGAGCAGTACTTTTTGCTTGTCCGCAGCGCCGACATAATGGCGTAAGAGGGTGCGTGTGACTGTGCGTAATTCTTCTTCAGGCGTCAGGCTTTTGTTGGCGGCGAGTAGAGTTATGTCGAGCAAATCCTCAATATGCGCACTCATCACATCAAATAGGATCGTTTCTTTCGAAGGGTAGTAATGATAGATCAATGATTTTGAAACCCTGCAGAGCGCCGCCAGTTCTGACACCGACGCGCCCGCAAAGCCGTCTCTGGCGAATAGTTTTGCCGCCTGATCGGTAATCGCTTCGCGTTTTTTATCGTAATCAGCTGCTTGTGTGCGCGCCATACCGCCTCAACCTTTTTCCCGTAAGTCGCGTATCGGCCCGTCATTCAAATTCGGCATGTACTCTCCCACGTTACATTGCGTTCATGGTGAGTAGGTCATAACTGGCAACTGCGTCGTCGTTCTGATTGGTCACAAGAACATCCCAGCGCACTTCGCCATATTCGTCATTGCGCCTTTTCTTCGACTTGGCGGTGAGGCGCACCTTGATTGTATCGCCTGCCGGAACCGGCGTCAGAAAGCGCAATTCATCAAGCCCGTAATTGGCGAGCACCGGGCCCGGCGCCGGGTCGACGAAGAGACCTGCGGCGAAGGAAAGAAGAAGATAGCCATGGGCGACGCGGCCTGGAAAGAATGGATTGGCTTTGGCGGCTTCCTCGTCCATATGGGCGTAGAAATTATCGCCGGTAAATTCGGCGAAATGTTCGATGTCTTCTATGGTGATCGTGCGCGCCGACGTTTCGATGGTTTTGCCGATTTCAAGCTCGCCGAACTTTAGACGGAACGGATGCGGCGCGCTTGTGTCCGTTTCAGCGCCCTTCATCCATTGGTTAGTGACGCCGGTAATAATTGCGGGCGAACCCTGGATGGCAGTGCGTTGCATGTAATGCTTAACGCCTCTGACGCCGCCCAGTTCCTCGCCGCCGCCGGCGCGTCCTGGCCCGCCATGGACGAGTACGGGGAGCGGTGATCCGTGTCCGGTGGATTCGCTGGCGCAGTCCCGATTGATGACGGCGATGCGTCCGTGCCAGGCGCCGGCGCCAAGCGCAAACTCGCGCGCTACCGATGGGTCGTTAGTGAACAGCGACATCACCAGCGAGCCTTCGCCGCGATTGCATAAGGCGATGGCGTCATCCAGATCGTCATAAGGCATCAGCGTCGAGACCGGGCCAAAGGCCTCGACCGAATGCGCCTTGTGGGCGGTTTGCGGCGTGTCGCAGCGCAACAGGACCGGCGAGATAAAAGCGCCGACTTCAGTGCTTGCGCCTAATACGTCGACTTTATTCGGATCGCCAAAAACCACTTTCGCTTCGGTTGCCAGTTCAGCGATCTTCTCACGCACATCCTCGCGCTGCGCAATACTGACAAGGGCGCCCATGCGCACGTCATCACGCGCCGGGTCGCCGATAGTGATTTTCTCAAGCCGGGATTTGAGCGCAGTCTCAGTGGCGTCCATAATATTTTTATGGACGAAAGCGCGGCGGATGGCGGTGCATTTCTGGCCGGCCTTGACCGTCATCTCACGGACGACTTCCTTGATAAAGAGGTCGAACTCCGGCGTATCCGGTGTTGCATCAGGGCCAAGAACGGACGCATTGAGCGAGTCCTGTTCGGCGACGAACCGCACGCTTTCATTGATAATGCGCGGATGGCTTTTCAGCTTACGCGCGGTCGCCGCCGAGCCGGTGAAAGAAACAACATCCTGCCCGGTCAGATGGTCGAACAAATCGCCGGTGGAGCCGACGATGAGTTGCAATGCGCCGTCAGGCAGGCGGCCGGTTTCAATCATGATCCGCACTGCCGCTTCTGTCAGGTAAGAGGTCGCTGTCGCCGGTTTGACGATTGCAGGAACGCCTGCGAGCAAGGTAGGGGCGAGCTTTTCCATCATTCCCCAGACCGGGAAGTTGAAGGCGTTGATGTGCAGCGCCACCCCCTGAAGCGGCGTATAGATGTGCTGGCCCATGAAGCTTCCCTCGCGAGAGATTTGCTCCGCGGCGCCATCGATCAAAATACGGTCATCGGGTAGTTCGCGGCGGCCTTTTGAGGACATGGAAAACATCGTCCCCGCGCCGCCTTCGATGTCGATCCAGCCATCTTTACGGGTCGCGCCAGTATGCGCATTCAGCACATAAAGTTCTTCCTTAGCGTCCATGATCGCTTTGGCGAGGTCTTTTATAATGTACGCCCGGTCATGAAATGTCAGCTTACGGAGCGCTGGGCCGCCAACATTGCGGGCATATTCCGCCATTGCCTTAAAATCGAGACCTGTGGAGCTTGTCCGCGCGACGGTTTCGCCGGTAATTGCCGAGGCGGTATCGACGAACCCGCCATCGCCTTCAACCCATTTACCAGCGGCGTAGTTTTTTAAGATAGGGGCGGACATGGATTGTCTCCGATAGGTTGAGTTAGCAGCCTTTGAATACTGGCTTGCGCTTGTTCATAAACGCATCGACGCCCTCGCGGTAATCATCGGTGCGCCCAAGGTCGCGTTGTAAATCGCGTTCATGGTCAAGTTGTTCATTAAGGGTGCGCGAAGAAGCGCTGCGTATTGCAGCCTTGATCGCCGCCAAGCCCTTTGTTGGTGCGGCGGCGAATTTGGCGATCATGGCTTCAGTTTCCTCGTTTAGTTTTTCGTCGTCCACGGCTTTCCAGATCAATCCCCAATCCGCTGCTGTTTGCGCCATGAGCGGCTCGCCGGTTAAGGTAAGGCCAAGCGCGCGCGCCTGGCCGACAAGGCGCGGCAAAATCCAGGTACCGCCGCTATCGGGAACCAGTCCGATATTGGCGAAGGATTGAATGAACTTTGCGCTCCTGGCAGCGATGACTATATCGGCGGCGAGCGCGATATTGACGCCCGCGCCAGCGGCGACGCCGTTCACCGCGCAAACAACCGGGATGGGAAGCGATGTTAGCCGGCGGATCAGCGGATTGTAGCGTTCCTCCAGCGATTCGCCGAGGTCAACGCCGTCATTTCCCGGCGCAACCGCACGGTCTGATAAGTCCTGTCCGGCGCAAAACCCGCGACCGGCGCCAGTAATCAGCATTGTACGGACGGTCTTGTCAGACTCTGTCTGATCCAGCGCCTTGCTGACTTCGCTGTGCATCTGGACGGTAAAACTGTTCAGCCTGTCCGGGCGGTTCAACGTCAGCCGCGCGGCGCCGTTGTCAATGGAAAAAATAATGGTCTCGTATGACACTTGGGTTTCGCTTTTGTTTGCCGGGCCGTCATATTGCAGCACGATTTACGTTTGCTTTTGGTCAGCGCTAGATATAATAACATGACCAGACGGTCAATTAATAATGTTTGATATTTATGAGCACCGAAAACCTGGATAGGCGCGATGCGATGGCCAAGGCCGTTGCAAAAAAGCTGCACAGCCTTGAGGGAACATCGCCTGCCTGGGACTTGAAGCTTGAAGATGCTGGCTTCGGTTGGGCGCGCGTCTCGATGATCATTCGCGCCGATATGTTAAACGGTTTGGGGACGGCCCATGGCGGCATGATCTTCTCGCTTGCCGATACCGCCTTCGCCTATGTCTGTAATTCGCGCAATGTCGCGACATTCGCCCAGCATGCGTCAATCTCATTCCTCAGCGCCGGGCGCGAGGGCGAGCGCTTGACGGCTGAGGCGCGCGAGGACGCTGCCGAGGGGCGCACGGGCGTTTATAGTGTTCGCGTTATCGGCGAGGATGGGCGGGTCGTTGCAATCTTTCAGGGCCTTTCACGAACTGCTGGCGGCCCCATAATAAATGAGATGCTTGTCGACGAGGCGCAAACACACGAGGAAACTAATGACTGACGCATACATCTGCGATGCTATCAGAACGCCGATCGGGCGTTATGGCGGGGCGTTGGCGGCTGTTCGCGCGGACGATCTCGCGGCCATACCGCTCCGTGCACTGAAGGAGCGCAACTCTGGCGTCGACTGGGAGGCGGTTGACGACCTCATCATGGGCTGCGCAAACCAGGCAGGCGAGGACAACCGCAATATAGGACGCATGGCGGCGCTGCTCGCCGGGCTTGGCGAAAAGGTTCCAGCGACAACGGTGAACCGGCTTTGCGGCTCCGGCATGGATGCGGTGACAATCGCTGCGCGCGCTATAAAAGCGGGCGAGGCGGAGTTGATTATTGCCGGCGGTGTTGAATCCATGTCGCGCGCGCCTTTTGTGATGGGCAAGGCGGAGACCGCGTTCTCGCGCAAAGCTGAGATATTTGACACCACGATGGGTTGGCGCTTCGTCAATCCGGTCCTCAAATCTCAGTATGGAATTGATTCCATGCCTGAGACTGCGGAGAATGTTGCGGAGGAGTTCAATATCAACCGCGAGGACCAGGACGCTTTCGCCATGCGCAGCCAGCAAAGGGCGGCGCGGGCGCAGTCCAGCGAGCGGCTGGCGGCGGAAATCACGCCCGTCACCATCCCGCAGCGCAAGGGCGATTCGAAAATAGTCGATAGGGATGAACACCCGCGCGAGACAAATCTTGAAGTTCTCGCGAGATTAAAACCATTCGTGAAAAAAGACGGCGTTATCACAGCCGGCAATGCGTCGGGCGTCAATGACGGCGCTGCGGCGATGATTGTCGCTTCCGAAGCGGCGGTAAAAAAATATGACCTTACGCCGCGCGCACGCTTTGTCGCCGGCGCGGTTGTTGGCGTGCCCCCGCGCATTATGGGCATCGGCCCTGCGCCGGCGGCAGAAGCTGTGCTCGCCAGGACGGGATTATCCGTAGACGATATGAGTGTGATAGAAATCAACGAGGCCTTCGCCTCGCAATCGCTTGCAACCTTGCGCGCGCTGGGCCTGGCTGATGACGCCGATCATGTGAACCCGAATGGCGGCGCGATTGCGCTGGGACATCCCCTCGGCATGTCTGGCGCGCGGTTAATGCTAACGGCGACGGAAGAGTTGCAACGCACCAGTGGGCGTTACGCCCTTTGCGCCATGTGCATCGGCGTCGGGCAAGGGATTGCCTGTGTCATTGAGCGAGTGTGACGCGCGATTGACCCAGACACTCCTCGCACAATGGCATTCAACGCCTGACAAAGACACGACGGCCATCGTCATACCGGATGGGTGCCGCGACCTCATTATGCGATTGTCGCCAGGAGAAAAGCCACACTGGTTTATCTCTGCGCTAGTGGATCATACTTACACAGTATCGACGCCGGCTGGTGTTGTCATGAAAGGGTTTCGGCTGAAACCCGGTGTTCGAATAGATGAAGAGCGCTTGCTAGCGTCAGTACAAAATCGGGGGTATGTCGATGAAGACTTCAGTGATCGGATAAATAGTTTTAGCGTTCTGTCACCCAGTGTCGTTGAGGCTCTAGATTGCCTTGCTTGCGATGTGGGGCCGGTTGCGAACGTAGCGACTGAGCTAGGGGTCAGCCAGAGAAGTTTGCAAAGGCTTTTGTATAGAGAAACTGGCCGGCCGCCTTCATACTGGATGTTGCTGGCGCGTGTCAGGAAAACGGCGCGCGCGGTGTTTGGGCCGATACCACTAGCTGAAATTGCGCTTATCTACGGCTATTCAGACCAGGCGCATATGAGCCGAGACTTCAAGCGGTGGCTAAATATCAGCCCCTCAAAGCTGCGTCGTGGGTGCGCGCAATCCATCCAATTGAACGAACACGGATACGGTTAACTGCCAACGGGTGTACAAATTTCAATCAGATAACCATTTTTATCAGCGACATAGGCTGTGGTTTGCCCCCACGGCATATCTTCAGGTTTTTGCACCAACTTCGCACCTGCGGCCAGTGCTTTTGTAACGCCCGCTGGGACATCGTCAGTCTCAAAAGCAATTTCGAAAGTGGGCTTGCCGGAAACGGCGGGCGCCGGGGTTTTGCCAAGGCTTGTCATTAGTTCGAGCGACGAGAATGAAAGTGTCGTTGAGCCAGTCTCCAACTCGCCATAGTCGCCGCTTTCGTGCAGCATCTTTTGTTTGAGGCCAAAGGCGCTGCAATAGAAGGCGATGGCCTCTTCGACATTTTCCACATAGAAAATGGTGTATTTAAATTTCATGTCTTTGTATCTCCAATACATCGTTAACAGAGCGCTAACCGGCAACATTATACTGCACGGGCTCACTTTTCTTGAAGATATGCGACATGCGCCTATGCGGATAAGGAATTAGTTGACCGCATGGTCGGTTAATTCTATATAGCCAATATGGATGTCGTACACAGCTATAGCCAAGCTGTTCATGTCTGATCGCACAGGCCTGTTTTTGGGAGGTTTTTTTGTACGCTCAACAAGTCAAATCCACCGGCGCGAGGGTGAAATCTCTTGAGGAGATGGATGCGCAAGAGCGGGCGTTTCAGGAACGCATCGACGCCGGCATCAAGATTGAGCCCAAGGACTGGATGCCGGAAGGGTATCGCAAGACCTTGATCCGCCAGATTTCACAGCACGCGCATTCGGAAATTGTCGGGCAGTTGCCGGAGGGGAACTGGATCACCAGCGCGCCGACCCTGGACCGCAAGGCGATCCTCATCGCTAAAGTGCAGGATGAAGCCGGGCACGGACTATATCTGTATTGTGCGGCAGAGACGCTAGGCGTCTCGCGCGATCAGATGACCAAAGATTTGCTTTCCGGCAAAGCGAAATATTCCTCGATTTTCAATTACCCGACGCTGACCTGGGCCGATATCGGCGCCATTGGCTGGCTGGTTGATGGCGCGGCGATAATGAATCAAGTGCCGCTACAGCGCTGCTCCTTCGGGCCTTACAGTCGGGCGATGATCCGGGTGTGTAAGGAAGAAAGTTTTCATCAGCGCCAGGGCTATGACATCATGATGAAGCTTTGCGATGGAACGGTAGAACAAAAAGAGATGGCGCAGGACGCGCTTAACCGTTGGTGGTGGCCGTCGCTGATGATGTTTGGCCCGTCTGACAATGACAGCGTGCATTCGGCGCAGTCCATGGCGTGGAAGATCAAACAGGATTCGAATGACGAATTGCGCCAGAAATTTGTCGACCAAACAGTACCGCAAGCGGATTATCTTGGGCTCAAACCGCCGGACCCGGACATTAAATGGAACGAAGCGCGCGGCGCCTATGATTTCGGCGAGGTCGATTGGGAAGAGTTCTTCCGCGTCGTCAAAGGGGGTGGCCCTTGCAACAAGGAACGCTTGGCCGCTCGGAACAAAGCGTGGGATGACGGCGCATGGTTTCGCGACGGGCTGATGGCGTATGCCGCCACGCGTGATGCCCGCAAGGTCGCGGCGGAATAGGAGAGATAAATGGATTACGTTGCAGAACTGAATATCGCCCGCGCTCAATATGATCTGGACGATCCGCGCATGGCGGATTTCATGGACAATCTTGATCGTGTCAACGCTGTCGCTGAGCGCAGCCCGGGCTTTGTCTGGCGTCTTAAAGACGAAACCGGCAACGCAACGGACCTGCCTGTCATGGACGACGCTCGGGTCGTTGCAAACCTGACCGTCTGGGAAAGCGTTGAAGATTTAGAACGCTTTGTTTTTAACACGGTGCACAAGAAAATTTATGACCGTCGCGGCGAGTGGTTTCCGGCAATGAAGAAAGCCCATTTTGTCATGTGGTGGGTTTCGCCCGGCGATGTTCCGACGCTAGACGAAGCGCTTGCCCGTCTTGACCGGCTGCGCGAGGAAGGCCCGTCAGATGATGTATTCGGGTGGGAGCGCCTTACGAAATTAAAGCTTTGGATGCAAAAACAATGCGCATGAGGATGGTATGAGCAACGAATGGCCACTATGGGAAGTTTTTATCCGCGGACAACATGGGCTCAGCCATCGCCATGTCGGTAGTTTGCATGCGCCAGACGCTGAGATGGCGGTCAACAATGCGCGCGATGTATACACCCGCCGCAATGAGGGCGTTTCAATATGGGTGGCGCGCGCCGTAGATATAACCGCCAGTGCGCCGGGCGATAAGGGGCCGCTGTTTGAACCGGCCAACTCAAAGATTTACCGCCACCCGACATTTTTCGATATTCCCGATGAAGTTGGAAAGATGTGATGCCCAAAGCGGCAAAAGATAATCTCGCAATGGAATTCTCCCTGCGTATGGGCGACAATTGCCTGATCCTGGGGCAACAGGTTGCCGCCTGGTGTGGCCATGCGCCGGTGCTGGAAGAAGACATTGCGCTTGCCAACACGGCGCTGGATCTCATCGGGCAGACCAAATTCTGGCTCGGGTTAGCAGCGGAGTTGGAAGGCGAGGGACGCAGCGCAGACGACCTCGCCTTTTTGCGCGATGTGCGTGCGTTCCGGAATGGTTTGCTGGTTGAACAGCCCAATGGTGATTTTGGCCAGACGCTGATGCGGCAATTTCTGTTCGACGCCTGGCATTACCTGGTGCTGACGGCGCTGTTGTCCTCAACTGAAAAACGTATCGCAGAGATTGCTGAAAAGGCTGTCAAAGAGGTCACCTATCATCTGGAGCGGTCAAGCGATCTGGTGATCCGGCTTGGCGATGGCAGCGCTGAGAGCCATGCGCGTATGCAGACGGCGCTTGACGATCTATGGCGGTTCACGGGTGAATTAATGACGCCGGACAGTGTTGACGAGGCGCTGGCAGAAATTGGCGTTGCGCCGGACCTTGGGCGTATTGAAAAGCAGTGGGCGGAACATGTGCGCGCCGTATTACAAGAAGCGACACTGACAATTCCGGAAGGCGCCTATATGCAACAGGGCGGAAAGGCGGGACTTCACTCTGAAGCGTTTGGCCACCTCCTGGCCGACATGCAATTCCTGCAACGCGCCTATCCTGGCGCGACTTGGTAACGCTATGCATGCAGTCAGTGAACAATTGACGATTGACGAGATATGGTCCTTGCTTGAGAGCGTGCCGGACCCGGAAATCCCTGTCATTTCTGTGGTGGATTTGGGGATTGTCCGCGACGTATCTCGCAAGGGCGATGAAGTGACCGTCACGGTGACGCCGACATATTCCGGTTGTCCGGCGACTGCGGTGATTGCGATGGAGATTGAAGAAGCTTTGCGGCGCAAGGGTGCGGACCGCGTCAGAATAGAAATGCAGCTGTCTCCGGCCTGGACTACACAATGGATAACGAAACAGGGCCGCGAGAAACTACGCGCTTATGGCATTGCGCCGCCAGTGGAGGGCGCGCCTTGCGCCGGCGCACTCAAAGCGCCGCCAGTTGTTGCCTGTCCCCGTTGCGCCTCGGATAACACCGAACGGGTCAGCCAGTTCGGCTCAACCCCATGCAAGGCGCATTATCGGTGCAAGGATTGCCTTGAGCCATTTGATTATTTCAAAAGTTTTTGACAACAACGTCGGAAAAAATAACCATGGCGCAATTTTATCCTCTTCACGTAACCGACATCAAACGGGAAACCCGCGATTCCGTAGTGGTGACGCTCGAGCCATCTAATGAGAATAAAGATGAGTTCGACTTTATTCAGGGCCAATATCTGACTTTTCGAAACACCTTCGACGGCGAGGAGTTGCGCCGGTGTTATTCTATATGCGCCGGCCGCAATGAGGGCGTCTTGCGCGTGGGAATAAAAAAGGTTGAGGACGGATGGTTTTCGTCATGGGCGAATGAAGAGTTGAAGACTGGCGACACGCTTGAAGCAATGGCGCCCATGGGCAATTTTCACGAACCCATTGAGCCAGCCCTGGCGCGTCAGTATCTCGGTTTTGCCGGCGGTAGCGGCATTACGCCTTTGATCAGCATCATCAAAACCGTGCTGGCCGAAGAGCCGCAATCAACTTTCACGCTTGTCTACGGGAACCGGACCGCCAATGCGATCATGTTCCGCGAAGAGTTGGAGGATTTAAAAAACCTCCATATGGGGCGCTTCAATATCACCCATATTCTTGAAAGCGAGGCCGATATTGCGCTCTTCAGCGGGCGGCTTGATAGCAAAAAGTGCGAGGCGTTGTTCGACCAATGGGTGAATGTAAAAGGCGCTGACCTTGCTTTCATTTGCGGACCGGAACCGATGATGCTTGCCGTCGCGGATGCGTTGAAAGCGCGCGGCCTCGACGAATCTCGGATTAAGTTCGAACTTTTCGCCAGCGCCCATCCTGGCAAGGCGAAAAAGCTTGTCGCGGCTAAGAATGGCGAGGCTTCCGGTGCGACGTGTTCTGCAACATTTATTCTCGACGGCGTAAGGCGTGAATTTGAAATGCCAAAACAGGGCCAGTCAGTTCTGAAAGCGGCGCTGGCTGCTGAGTTGGATGCGCCATTCGCCTGCCAGGCGGGCGTGTGTTCTACTTGCCGCGCAAAAGTCATTGAAGGCGAGGTGGAGATGGAGGCCAATTATGCGTTGGAAGATTATGAAGTTGAACGCGGTTATGTGCTGACTTGCCAGTGCTACCCTTTGAGCGACAAAATCGTCATCGACTACGATCAATAATAAGGATTCCTGAGCCGTGCCTGACGATGCATCTCTTTTGGATTACCTGGCTAAAGGTGGGAAGCTTTCCTCGCCTGAGAATGCGCCGTCGCGTTATCGCGCCGAGCTGATGCGACAGATGGCCAGTTTTGTCGATTCAGAACTCGCGGGCGCGGCGGGCTTTGCCGATTGCATCAACAAGGGCCCCAGTATTCCCGAACGGATTGCCGCCTCGCGTATCGTGCTTGAAAAACTCGACCATGCCGAGCGTGTGTTGAAAATTATGGGTGAGTTCGGCGCGAACATTGAGCGATATGAAAATATTCACCCCTGGGCGGCGCGCGTTAGACGCGAGGAAGACCTTGGCGTCAAACGTCAGTCGGGCGATATGCGCCTTAACGTGTTCCATTACCCGCTTGAAGGCTGGGAAGATGCGGTTGTGATGAACGTGTTAATGGGCCATGCAACAATCATTCACTTAACCGACCTTTCACATAGTTCTTATCAGCCGCTGGCCACTGCCTTTCACGATATTTTGCCGGTTGAACGCCGTCATACCGAGCTTGGCGAGGAAGGCGTTGTGAAGCTGGTGAAGGATGGCGGACTTGGCCGCGCTAAGGTTGTCACGTCTTTTGACTATTGGCGCCCGCATGCGGCGGCGAGTTTTGGCGGCGCCAGCTCGCCGCGCTTTGGCCTGCTCAAAAAACTGGGATTGCGTCATGAAACCAATCAGGCGCTGCGTGAGGCATGGGATAAAAAAATAGAACAATTTATCGCCGCAACGCTATAATAAGTGACAGTTCGCTATCCGATATTATTGAGGCCTTGATGTTCACGACACAGACCCGGATTGGCGTTTGCGGCGCAGGCGCTATGGGCGCCGGGATCGCGCAGGTTGCTTCAACGGCCGGCCATAAGGTTATCGTGCTGGACCGCGATGATGACGCCCTGATACGCGGTCGCGCAGCAGTAGAAAAAGGCGCCGGCGCGCTTCTGAAACGTGGAAAAATTAACGAGGAAGAAGCGCAAGCGATTGCCGCCCGCATTCAATGGTCGCTTCATGTTGAGGATATGGCGCAATGTGGGCTGATTATCGAGGCGATTGTCGAGAACATGGACGTAAAAACATCGCTCTTTAAAGCGCTGGAACAGGTGACCGGCGACAGCACGGTGCTGGCGACTAACACGTCATCGCTTTCCGTGACCAGCCTTGCAAGCGGGCTTGAGCGACCGGCTCACTTTCTCGGCCTGCATTTTTTTAATCCGGCGCCAATCATGAAACTGGTGGAGGTTGTTTCCGGGGCAGAGACGGATGCGGGCATTGCATCAGACGCACTCAAACTTATGCAAAATTGGGGCAAGGTTGCGGTTGCAGCGCGCGATGTTCCCGGGTTTATCGTCAATCGTGTTGCGCGCCCCTATTACGGCGAGGGCTGGCGCGCACTTGAAGACGGCGCCGCTGATGCTGCGACGCTCGACTTTGTCTATCGCGACCTTGCCGGGTTTCGTATGGGCCCGTTTGAGCTAGGCGATCTCATTGGCCATGACATCAATACAGCGGCGGCGAGATCTATCTTTGACGCCTATGAGGGGCGCACGCGATTTACGCCATCATTGGCGCAGGAACGGCTTGTCGCTGCGGGACATCTGGGTCGTAAGAGCGGACGCGGCGTTTATGATTATCGTGAGGGAGCAGAGAGGTCAGCGCCTCTAGTTTCAAAACCTGCAACGAATTCAAACGCTGGCGAAATTCTTCTTGGGCCCAAGGCGCCCGCCATGAAAACGATGTTGGAAAAATCTGGCTTTGCGTATGAAGTCCAACAAGATGTTCCTGCAGGATTTGCAAAGATCGAGAATACGATGGTTGGTTTTACAAATGGCAGGACCGCGAGAGATTTGGCGCAGGAGCTCAAACATCCCGTCGCCCTTATTGACTGGATGCGTGAGCCGGCATCGACGTCGACATTAGCGTTTTCTGCATCCTGTGACGAAGCCCGTCAAAGCGTGATGCACCTGGCGGCGGTCTGCGGTATGAAGGCCATAGAATTGAAAGACCGGCCGGGGCTGGTAGTGTTCCGCACGCTTTGCCAGCTGGCCAATTGCGCCGCCGATGCGATTGGCGATCAAGTTGCGGATGCTGATTCAATCGACTGTGCAATGATGAATGGCGTCAATTATCCGTTCGGGCCGATACAATGGGCTAGGGGTTTCGGTTTTGGCGCCGTTGTTAGTGCGCTTGATGCTATTGCTAACGAGACCGGCGAAGCGATGTATACGCCGAGCCAGACACTGCGGGCGCTACTCAAGTCAGAGATGAGAACAATATGACGGCGGAACAAAGCGGTATGCTCATCATTGAAACGCCATCGCCTGGCGTTAAACTTTTGCGATTAAATCGGCCGGAGAAGCGAAACGCACTGGCGACGCCGTTATTGGCTGCTATCGCCGATACTCTCGGTGAAGGCGATATGGACGATAACGTTCGTGCTTTTGTGATCACCGGCGGCGACAAGATATTTGCAGCCGGCGCTGATATCAATGAGATGGCGCCAAAGGATGGCGCGGATGCGCTTGCCGATCCACGTCCGGCGCTGTGGGGACGCATTCGATCAGTCCGTAAACCTATCATTGCGGCGGTAGAAGGCTGGTGCCTCGGCGCCGGCAATGAGCTCTTAATGTGTTGCGATATCGCGATTGCCTCTAACGAGGCGAAATTCGGCCAGCCGGAAACTAACCTCGGGATCATTCCGGGCGCCGGCGGCGGCGCAACGCTTGCCCGTGTTGTCGGGCGCAGCCAGGCGATGAAAATGGTGCTCACCGGCGCGGCAATATCAGCCGAAGAGGCGCTCGGCTTTGGGTTGATCGCTGAAACTTGCGAACCGAAGAACGCAACCAAGCGCGCCGTTGAACTCGCGGGCGAAATTGCCGCGCGCGCACCACTCGCGGTGCAACAGGCCAAGGCGGTGATCAACGCCGCCTATGACTTGCCCCATACGGCTCACCTGGCGCTCGAACGGCAGGCCTTTTCGCTGCTCTTTTCAACCGAAGACAAAAAGGAAGGCGTCACCGCGTTTCTTGAAAAACGCAAACCAGTCTGGCGCGGTAAATAGCACCGCAATAAAGCGGGTTTGTTTCAGCTGAATTGCGTTTTGTGGGCTTTCTGCATGAAGGATGCATCAGGGTTACACCGCATGAGCGCGCCGTTTCCATAACAGGAACGCCGCAGGGATGACCAGCAGCGTCAACACTGTCGCGCTGACCATGCCGCCGACCATGGGCGCGGCGATGCGGCGCATAACTTCGGAGCCGGTTCCGCTCCCGAGCATGATCGGCAACAGGCCCGCGATAATCACAGCGACGGTCATCATGATCGGACGCACGCGCATGAGAGCGCCGTTGATAACAGCTTTCCTCATATCAGCCTCAGTTAATGTCCGATTTTCTTCGCGGGCGTCTGACAACACCTTGTTGAGCGCCTGGTTGAGATATACAATCATCAGGACACTGATTTCTACGGCGACGCCGGCGAGTGCGATGAACCCGACGCCGACCGCGACGGACATGTTGTATCCAAGAAAATATAGCAGCCACAAACCGCCGACAAGCGAGAGGGGGAGGGTGCCCATAATGATGAGAACGGAAGTGATGTTGCGAAAATTTATATACAACAAAAGCAGAATGATAATCAGTGTTACCGGGACGACGACGCCAAGCTTTTCTTTCGCACGCTCCATATATTCATATTGGCCTGACCAGGCGATAGAGTATCCGGACGGTATGTCGAGATTATCTTCAACCGCCCGGCGCGCATCAGCGACATAAGAGCCAATATCGCGGCCGGCGATGTCGATATATATCCAGCCATTCAGGCGTGCATTTTCGCTGCGGATAACACCCGGCCCTTCAGAGGTGGAGATATTTGCAACCCGGCCGAGAGGGATTTGCGCGCCGGCGGGCGTGATGATCGCCAGATTGCGCAATTGCTCCAGGCTATCGCGATATTCACGCGGATAACGTATGTTCACGGGGTAACGCTCTAACCCCTCGACGCTTTGCGTCACCGTCATGCCGCCGATCGCTGTTTGTACGACAGCTTGCACGTCGGCGATATTCAACCCAAATCGGGCAGCCTCGCGGCGGTCAATATCGATATCAATAAACCGTCCGCCAGTAACACGCTCGGCATAAACTGAAGACGTTCCTGGTACGGTTTTTATAATATCTTCGATTTGGATGCCGATATCGGCGATGACCGCCAGATCAGGCCCGGCGACTTTCACGCCGACCGGGGTTTTAATGCCGGTCGCCAACATGTCGATGCGGTTCTTGATTGGCATGATCCAGACATTTGTGAGGCTCGGGAAATCAATCAGCGCATTCATTTCGGCTTTAAGCTTTTCCATGGTCATGCCCGGGCGCCATTCTTCTTTGGGCTTGAGGCGAATGGTGGTCTCAATCATAGTCAGAGGCGCCGGATCAGTTGCGCTTTCTGCACGCCCAGCCTTGCCATAAACAGTCTCGACTTCGGGAATGGTTTTGATCAACCGATTGGTCTGTTGAAGAATTTCCGTCATCTTGCCGGCGGATGCAGCCGGAAAAGCACTTGGCATGTATAACAGATCACCCTCATCGAGGTCGGGCATGAACTCACTGCCAATCTGGCTCAGCGGAAATGCAGCCGTAGCGACGAACAGAGCGGCGATGCCCAACATCATGCCAGGGCGCAACAGAACGCTATTGATGAACGGCCGATAGCCGGCGATCAATAGCCTGTTGACAGGATTTTTATGCTCCGGTGCGATGCGTCCACGGATGAAATATCCCATCAATACTGGAACGAGCGTAATGGAAAGCCCGGCGGCGGCGGCCATTGCGTATGTCTTGGTGAAGGCGAGGGGGTGAAACAAACGGCCTTCCTGGGCTTCAAGCGCGAAGATTGGCGTGAAGCTGAGGGTGATAATGAGCAGCGAGAAAAATAACGGCGGCCCAACCTCGCACGCCGCTTCGCTGATGATGCGCCATCGGTTTTCAGGCGTTACCGTGGTGCGCTCCATATGTTTGTGAACATTTTCAATCATCACGATAGCGCCGTCGACCATGGCGCCAATCGCAATGGCGATGCCGCCAAGCGACATTATGTTGGCGTTCAGCCCTTGCGAATTCATAATCATCACAGCGGCGCCAATGCCGAGCGGCAGGCTAAAAATCACCACCAGGGCGGAGCGAAAATGAAACAGGAAAATCGCACAGACGAGAGCGACGATGATGAATTCTTCGATCAGTTTTTCTGTCAGCGTATCGACCGCGCGTTCAATCAGCGCTGAGCGGTCATAGGTTGGCACGATTTCAACGCCTTCCGGCAGACTGTCTTTTAAAGTTTCAAGCTTCTCCTTAACGGCTTCAATCACCGAGAGCGCATTTTCGCCGTAGCGCATAATGATGACGCCGCCGACTGCCTCGCCTTCGCCGTTAAGTTCGCCAATCCCCCGGCGCAATTCAGGCCCCAGCCTTATCTCGGCGACATCTTTTAAGAGTATGGGCGTGCCCTCGGGTGTTGTTCCAAGCGGAATGAGGCGCAGGTCCTCTTCATTTTCGATATAGCCTGAGGCGCGCACCATATATTCCGCCTCCGCCATCTCGATCACGCGCCCGCCAGTTTCCTGGTTGCCGCGTTGAATGGCTTTGCGTACGACGCTTAGCGACATGTTGTAGGCGCGCAGACGGTTTGGATTAACGACAACCTGATACTGCTTGACCATGCCGCCGATTGTGGCGACCTCCGAGATGCCCTCGATTGTTTGCAACTCGTATTTTAAAACCAGTCCTGAATACTGCGCAACTGCGATAAATCATGACCGCCGGTGCGATCAACAAGGGCGTATTGGTAAACCCAACCAACGCCGGTAGCGTCCGGTCCGAGTGCGGAACGTGCGCCTGCAGGCAAAGTTGGAGCGACCTGGCTTAGATATTCAAGTACACGAGAACGCGCCCAATAAAGATCGGTGCCATCTTTGAAGATAATATAGACGAAGGAATCATTGAAGAAAGAATAGCCGCGCACGGTAACCGCGCCGGGGACAGCGAGCATCGCTGTTGTCAGGGGGTAGGTCACCTGGTCTTCGATCACCTGCGGCGCCTGGCCCGGATATGTCGTCTTGATAATAACCTGAACGTCAGACAGATCTGGAATCGCATCAAGCGGCGTGTTCTTCAGGGAATAGAGGCTCCAGCCGGCGAAAAGAACCGTCAGCATGACAACCAGAAAACGGTTGTCGATGGACCAGCGAATGATTTTCTCGATCATTGTCCGCCCTCCGCATCACGAAGAGAAATAGCGGTGATCATATAACTGCCGCTATCATCGGGCATCAGCGTAAACCGTATGGCGGCGCCTTTTTCAAACTTGCTGAGGTCAATGCTTTTCGACGTCGTAAAATCCATCGTCATCACCGGCCAGTTCAACGCCTCGACCGGTTCATGGGTGATATTGATCATGCTCATATTGGGCATGGTTGTATTCACAATCCCTTGGCCCTGTATCTCGGCAGGCCTTGCTTTGCTGGACATCTCCGTCAATGAAGCGTTCGCGGCGCCGGCCGTAGGCGCTGAGCCCTCACGACCATCCATGCGCAACAAGCTGCCAACCAGGCTGGCTTCGGAATCGATGAGGAACTGGCTGGATATGACTATCTCCTCGCCTTCATTCAGGCCGGAGAGAATTTCCACGCGATCGCCGACTTCCATACCGCTGACGATTTGCGCCGGACGAAAACGTCCCTGTCCCAGCGATAAAATAGCGCGTTCAGATTTTCCTGCGCGTATCAACGCTTCGCGGGGTATCGAAAGCGCGTCCTTCAACTCCTTGCCATAAATTGAAATCTCCGCATACATCCCGGGCTTTAATACCTGATCGGTATTGTCGAATTTTAACCGTACACGGACAGTACGGCTTTTTTCGTCAACAGTTGGGTAGACATAATCAACCACGCCTTCCCAGATGCGACCGGGAATGAACGGTAGATGCATAATCACCCGTTGCCCGTCTTCTACCCAGTTTGCCTGATCTTCAAAAACTTCAACCTGCACCCAGATTGAATTGAGGTCCGCCAATCTCAACACCGTCATGCCGGGTTGGATATAGGCGCCTTCGCGCACATTCAAATCCAGAATGACGCCATCCTGTAGCGCGCGGACATCGACCAGCCTCTTAGACTTGCCAGTTTTTTGCAACGCATCGATTTGATCTTGATCCATGCCGAGTGAGAGAAGGCGTTCATTCGCCGCAGCGATATGGCTCGAACGGCCAATCCGCAGAGCCTGAACGTATTCCGTCTTGGCGTTGGCAATTACTGGCGAATAGAATTGAAAAAGCACGTCGCCCTTGTTGACGAACTCGCCTTCTGTTTTGAAGAACAAATGTTCGATCCACCCCTCGCTGCGTACATGGAGCACGCTTACTAAGTCGTCATTGGGTTCTACAAAGCCAACCGCATCGGTAATGCGGTGCAAGACGCCGCGTTGGACACGCGCGGTTCGCACGCCGATATTGTTGATGACGGCTGGGTTTAATTGGAGAGCAGGCTCGCCTCCACTCGCGCCGCCAGCCTCATCTTTGTAGACAGGGACAAGCTCCATCCCCATGGGAGATTTGCCTGGCTTATCGCTGCGGAAACTCGGGTCCATGGGCCCCGCCCAATAGAGGATTTCTCTATCGCCTTCAGCTGACGTTTGCGGGGATATGGAGCGGGCGATGATGAAGCCTGCGCCTGCACCAACTGCGAGGAGCACGATAGCCGTTACGATACGTGTTCTATTCATTGTTCTCTCCTGCCAGGTAATCGAGCCTCGCCATGGTTTGCGCACGATTTACACGCAGGCGAAGTAATGTCAGCTCAGTGTCTAACTCTGCGAGCCGGGCTCTCACCAGTTCTGCAAAGTCTGATAGATCGTTCTGATATGCGGTGAGCGTTGCTTGTGTGGTTTCACTTGCCCGCGCCAAAACGCTCTTTTCGTAAAGTGTAATACGTTGCTCAAGTCTTGCTTGATCGGCATAGGCGCCGGCAAGCTGACGGTCGAGTTCAAGCAGCCGTGCTTTGCGCTTCATTTCTACAGAGCTGCGATCACGCCGCGCGGCGGAAACATTTCGGTCCTGTTTTTTGCCGGTGAAGATTGGAACATCGAAAGTCACGCCAACGGTCGCGAAATCGGGTCGGCTGCCGCCGCGAACACCGTAACCGCCATTGAACGTGAAACCCGGCTTGTATTGTTGCCGGGCGATATTGATATCGCTCTTTCGGGCGTCAATTTCGGAGTCAATCGCATCAATGGAGGGGTGACGAACCAGCTGCTCGCGGAGCGCGGCTCTGTCGCGTAGTTTTGAATGTGAAGGTAAATTTGCCGCTAACGGGCGAAGGCTCTCATCCGGGCCGATTAGTCGCGCGAGGTTAGCGCGGTTGATGTCAATCTGCCGATCTATCTCGACCAACCGATCGTCGAGCACGGTTAGCTCAAGATCAGCGCGCAGAACGTCTTGCGCCGAGCGCCGGCCTGTCGAAAAAATTGACCGCGCAATGTCGCTCAGTTCGTGGACCGCCTGACGGCTTTCGCTGACTTTTCCTTGCGCGCCGCGCCAGTAATAAAGCTCAAGCCAAGTGGTTTTGGTATCAAAAGCGATTTGTGTTTCTTGCAGCTTTTGCAGAGCACGTTGCGCCTCGGCTTCCGCTTCGCGTCTTTCACCGCGATAGTGAAGTGTTTTTCCGCGCGGAAAAGCTTGTTGCAGGCTGACCTGCGCCTGGGTCATCGGCTCTTGACCGAAGCGAAACGTATCGACCGGGAAATTGGTTGCGCTGAGCTTGACCTTTGGGTCAGGAAGCTGCGTGTCCGCGATAGCGCGGTCTTCAAGCGCAAGCGATTTTTCTTCGTACTGACGCACACTGGGGTCGCCGGCGCTAAGTGCAATCGCGACCGCTTCTTCCATGGTCAGGTCCGACTGCGCTGCAACGGTGGTGGAAATTGCGCTGATGAATGTTAGCGCGGCAAGAATGATTCGAAACATGAGGTAGCCTCGTTTGAACTGTTAAGCCTGGCGCATCGCATAGAGCGAAGCGCACGCACCTCCTCGTCGCATTCAGAGGAGGGAAGGTTTGGCTTAGGTTCGTGGAGGCGGGGGGATAAAAGCGATATCAAACTGCAACAGGGGACGTTTGATATCGGCTTCATGTTGCGAGTGTGACGGCGCGGCTATTGACGCAGTGCTAAAAGGCATATCGGCAGCTGTGCTGCCAGTGCAGGATGTGGCGCAAAAATTACCACATTCATGTTGGTCGGACGTTTCATCGTCGGTGCAACAGGCTGACTGATCTGTTTCATAATCATGATTGATTGCGGCTTGAATTGCTATCGTCGTTGGTGCGTGCGCGCATTGCGGCGAGGCCATCGTTGAAGCCAGAACAGGCTGAAAGGCAAGCGAGAGCAACGCCGCGATCATGATCGCAACTGCTCCCTTCACCGCTATCAGTCTGCCAAATTTAAACACTACCGTTTTCTTCCAGAGCTTAATTCAACCACTATATTCGTACTCGACACTATATCACACCGGCTTAACAACTCATAAACCTATTATTGTTCGGCCGCCGCTCATGAATGCATATGACGAATGCGCCAGCCATCGTCTGTTTTTACGAGAATGGCTGTGTCCATCCCGTCGTTCGATTTTGCCTCGCCATCAAGGGTAAATTCTATCTTTGAGTTGAATGTCGCATAGGCGACGTCGCCGGCGACGGAAACGCGAATGTCGCTGATGCTGAATGCAGTAATTTTGAATTTGTCAGACGAAAATTCTGGCGTGAGGTGATTGTCGCGATAATCCGCCCAGCCCCAATTCGCATGACTACCTTCAATGATAGAGAACGCGTCCGACTGGATGACATAGGTTGCCATGCCTTCGACGTTCGATTTTGCAACCGCGCTGGCGTAGCCCGTTAAGACTGCGTTTATCTCAGTGACGGCAGGCCCAGAGGAGGAAAATGGGCCGTCAGTATGCTCACCTTCATGTGCAAACAGGGCGCTGCTAGTGAATAATACCAGGGCGGCAATTGCGATGGGCATTGAAGCCATTTTGCTCAGGGTCATCATTGGGATCCTTTTCGGCGTGTTGTTGAGATACGTTCAATTCTCATACCACTAAAATGCGTGCGCGTCAGCGCCGTGAACAATCAACCCGCCAAGGAGGCCGTTAAAGGACACCAGGCCAACGCCGATCAAGAGAATGACGCGAAGTAAGGTTCTGCTATTGCCGTCCTTCGTCGCCTCGAGGGTAAACAATAGCAGGACAGACCACAGCGCGACGGTTGTGCCTATCCAGCGGTGTAGGGTGACAAATTCTTTGGTGTCGGTGAGCTGAAACCCGGCGTTAAACCAGCCCAGCGGGGCGGCGAGAAACGCGCCGAGCGCGCCGATCCAGAGGCAATAGCGAACGATGGCGGCGTAGGCCGGTTGTCCGGTAGCGAGCAACAACGCTTCGGCGATCAAAGCGGCCAGAAAAAGACCAATGGGAATGTGGACCACGGCAGGGTGGAAGGAGCCGAGCCAGGAGATCAGGCGTTCAAAGAAGGTTTTGGTTTCATCAACAGTAGCGGTGTGGGAGTCGATTTCCGCTTCACTTGCCGCTGGCGCTGCGCTTGACGCGTCATATGTGGCATCGCCAACCCCCAAGCTTTCTTGGGCGTAGGCTTGAGGCGGAGTGAGTATCAAAAACAAGCCGCCAATGAGCGCGACCAAGACCAACCGGACCGTCCAATCCATATTTATTTCACCCCTCAAGCAATCAAGTGTGGCTATGTTTTGATCGCTCAGAAAAGCGAAACCGACGCAACCGCCGCTGAAATCGTATTAGCCTCTTCTACGGGTGGGGACGCGCATTCCCTCATATTTTCCGAATACCGCCCAAAGCCGCTGAATCATACAAAATCGACAGAATCTGGTTTTCACGCAGCTGTGAGGCGAAGCTCTACTATGTTTCGGTTATGGCAGCCTAACCAATATGGTTACCGGAGTAATTTAGGGAAAAAGTGAGGGGAGGCCCGCCTTTATGCGTATACGAGACGGTCAAAGGAGACATGCAGAATTTTCAGTTTCGTTCGCCTGTCCGCCATTTCAACCAAAATAACCCTGCCCGGCGCTGGCGTGACAGCTAGCCAAACGCCTTCCGTATATGTTTTGCAGGCCATCAAGAAGGATAACCAGATATGACTATCACTTGTAACACAGCCAGGCCCCGACGGGCTGGCGCCTCCATTATCGCTATTGCGGCGGGCGCTCTGTTTGCCTTTTCTATCCCGGCCCAGGCCATAGCGATGGACGGGCCAGGGGCGAAGGCTGGCCACGGCCATGGCGAGAAGGCCGGCGAGGCTGCTGAAAAAGGCGACGGCGAGAGTGGCGGCCATCATGACGGTATGAAAATGGATGGTATGAAAATGGACGGCGCGGGCGATCATGAGCATGGCGCCACACAATTTTCTTTCGGCCAGCCGTCCCCTGACGCCAAGCCCGACCGCCAGATCAAGATCGGCGCGTTCGATACGATGCGGTTTAATCCGCCGAAGTTAACTGTGGACGCTGGCAGCGTTGTCGAATTCGTCGTCACCAACAATGGCAAGATCGCCCATGCGTGGTCCATCAACACGGTAGATGGGCAAGTCGAGCATGGAGACGGTATGCAGAACGTTGCGATGGCGGATATGATGGGCCACATGGACTCTGAGCCTAATGGTTTTGTCCTGGAGCCTGGCGAAACCAAGTCGCTGATCTGGACGTTCACCGGCGGCGGCGATGTCCAGTATGCTTGCCACCTTCCAGGCCATTTTCCCGCCGGCATGCATGGCATGCTCACCATTAAAGGCGGCGAGGGCATGACGTCTGGTGAGCAGGGTCATGGCGATAAGAAATCGCACGGCCATGAAAAACCTAAAGCCAAAGAGCACGAAGGCCACTGAGCAAAACAGTCAATCGGTTTGGATTTTCTCATTTTGCCATAACTAAAATCACGAAGAGCGATTTAGCGGCGTCGGAGGCAATTGCTTCCGGCGCCGTCATTGTATCTGCACGTCATATGTCTCGGGGCAATCAGCGCAGCTATGGTTTTATCGCTCGGTAAATCGAAATTGATCCGACAAGGGTCGCGATCACATTAGTCTCTTCCACGGGCGAGAATCCGTACTCGCTCATAATTTCCGGGAGAACCCCATCGGCATTGGGTTGGGTGTATTCGACGCCGTCAAGCCGTTGAACGGAGCCGAACAGGAAGCGCATAAGCTTGGTGCGTTGCTCGCCAAAATCAGCGATGTGGAGGCGCCCGCCTGATGGCAGCAATTCATAGGCCTTGCCGATGATCGCGCGCTTGCCGTCCAGAGGCACCTGATGCAGCACAAGGCTGGAGGTGATTTTGGTGACGCCCGCCTGCCTCACAGCCTCGGGCGGCGCATCTCCCATCGCCTCAACAAATTCGATGTCCGCGCCCGCCTCGTTGGCCTTGCGTTTGGCGATCACCAAAACCTCTCGATCAGGATCGAGACCGATAATGCGCGCTTGCGGACTGGTGCGCTTCAACAAAATAGCGAAGCTCGCTGTCCCGCAACCGATATCAAGGATAGTATCGTCCGGTTGCGGATCAGCGGCTTTCAGCAAGAGTTTTCGCCACCGCCCTTCACGCGTCGTCAGCGCGATGGTGAGGTCATAGAGCGGTGTCAACCAATTCTGGCCAAGCGCCGGGACGAAATCTTTTTGCGCTTCGCTCATGGTTTAATAACCGCCGATCTTCAAAGTTTCATGCTGCGTAAACGCAGAGAATTCGAAACAACCGACAGAGACGACGCGCTCATCGCGAACGCGGCGAATATCGGCCCTATCAGAAAGCCCGTGAACGGATAGAGGATCCCGGCGGCGATCGGCACGCCTGCGGCGTTGTAGATCAGCGCGAAGAAAAGGTTTTGCTTGATGTTGCGCATGGTCATGCGGCTCAGCTTGCGCGCCCGCACGATACCGTCGAGATTGCCCTGTATCAGGGTGATGCCAGCGCTCTCTATCGCCACATCGGCCCCGGTGCCCATGGCGATGCCGACATCGGCCTGGGCGAGCGCCGGCGCGTCGTTGACGCCGTCGCCAGCCATGGCGACCTTCTTGCCCTCAGCCTGCAGATCTTTGATGATGCGGGCCTTGTCCTCGGGCAGCACGTCGGCGCGGATCTCGTCGATGCCGAGCCGGTCTGCGACTGCCCTTGCGGTGCGTTCGTTGTCGCCGGTGGCCATGATGATGCGGAAACCCAATTTGTGCAGCGCCTTCAGCGCCGCCGGCGTGGTTTCCTTGACCGGATCGGCAACGCTGACCAGACCAGCGATTTTGCCCTCCAGCACCACGAACATCACCGTCTCGCCCTCGTCGCGCCGGGCGTTGGCGGTCTCGGCCAGGCGGCCGCCGTCAAGACCCATCTCGGTCATCAACCGGGCATTGCCGAGCGCCACGGCCTTGCCATCGACGACCCCTTTGACGCCCATGCCGGTGATGGCTTCGAAGTCTGTCGCGTCTGTCATTTCAACACCGCGCTCCTGGGCGCCGGCGACGATAGCCTCGGCCAGCGGGTGTTCGGAGCCGCGCTCAAGCGACGCCGCCAGCCGCAGCACTTCGGTCTCGTTGTGGCCTTGCTCGGGCAATACGGCGACCAGCTTGGGCTTGCCTTCGGTCAGGGTGCCGGTCTTGTCGACGATCAGCGTGTCGACCTTGTCGAAACGTTCCAGCGCTTCGGCGTTCTTGATTAGCACGCCGGCCTGGGCGCCGCGCCCGGTGGCTGTCATGATCGACATCGGCGTAGCCAGGCCGAGGGCGCAGGGGCAGGCGATGATCAGCACCGCCACCGCCGAGACCAGCGCATAGGCGTAGGCCGGGTCCGGGCCCCATATGGCCCAGAGGATGAACGACAGGATCGAGATACCGATCACCACTGGCACGAACTTTCCGGCCACCATATCGGCGAATTTCTGGATCGGCGCGCGCGAGCGCTGGGCATCGGCCACCATCTGGACGATTTGGCTCAGCATAGTGTCGGCGCCGACGCGTTTGGCCTCTATGATTAGACTTCCCGTACCGTTGATGGTGGCGCCGGTCACTTTGTCGCCGGCGACTTTCTCCACCGGTATCGGCTCGCCCGTGATCATCGACTCGTCAATCGACGAGCGGCCGCTGACCACTACGCCGTCAACCGGCACCTTGTCGCCTGGGCGCACCCGCAGCTGGTCGCCGACCACCACGTCTTCGAGCGGAATTTCCTCTTCGGTTCCATCGGGACGAACGACCCGCGCGGTTTTGGCGGCGAGATCAAGCAGGGCCCGGATCGCCTTACCGGTGCCTTCGCGTGCGCGCAATTCCATCACCTGACCCAACAGCACCAGAGTGACGATCACGGCCGCCGCTTCGAAATAGACCCCAACCGAGCCGTCTGCCTTGCGGAAGCCCTCGGGGAAAATCTGCGGCGCTAGCACCGCGACGATACTGAAGATGTATGCCGCCCCGACGCCCATGGCGATCAGGCTGAACATGTTCAGGTTCATGGTGCGGAACGATTTGTAACCGCGCACGAAGAACGGCCAGCCCGACCACAAGATCACCGGGGTGGCGATGGCCAGCTCGATCCATAATGAGGGCCACTCGCCGAACAACTCGCGGATACCGTTATAGCCCAGATAGGGCGGCATGGTCAGGAGTAGCAGCGGCGCCGTGAAGGCTAAGCCGACCCAGAGCCGGCGGGTGAAGTCCACCAATTCGGGGTTCGGCCCCTCGTCGCCTGTCGGTATGCCCTTGGGCTCCAGCGCCATGCCGCAAATCGGGCAGTCGCCGGGGCCGACCTGTTCGACTTCCGGATGCATCGGGCAGGTGTAGATAGCATTCTTGTCCGCTGGTTTGCCGCTCTGCTTGTTCGCGGAAGGGTGATGGCCCGAGCCATGGTCATGGCAATGCGCGTGCTCGTCATGGGCTGCGCCTTCTGACTTAGGAGAGTGGTCGTGTGCATTTTCATGTGAGTGTGACATGGGCTTAACCTTCAGGTTTATTTAAATGCGTTAGAGCGTGTCGAGCAAAGCGGGCCCCTCGACAGGCTCGCGATGAGGCGGTTTAACGGTTCGAATGAGGCGAGATAGCGCCGAACGCTACAACAACAAGACTATGGTATCGTTTGTGACTCAAACAATAGGTAAGCTGCTCTAGTGAGCTATGCCTGTAAAGGGCAATTTGTGTACGAATGGTCGAGTATGCGTGGCGGTGCGGCAGTATTCAACAGATAGGCTTTCTGCCGAACCGTCCAGTTATGTGTTATTGTTAGTGTTGATGGTCGCTGTCTTCGCCGTCGTCATGGTCGTTATCCATATCGCAATCATAGGCGCCTCCATCATGGCCTTTTTCATGGTCATCGGCTGACATGCCTTCATGTTCCATACAAGAATTTTCTGAGCCATGGTCCGCCTTATCGCCATCATGGCCTGGGCCGGCGGAAGCAGAAAGCGGTGCAAACGTCAAGGCTGCGGCAATACCAATCACAGAAAGCGCAGTACAAAGAGTAAGTTCACGCTTTCCAATATCCTTACGAACTGGGTTAAGTTGGGTGGTCATCTTTATTTCTCCTCAGTGGTTATGCGTTTCACATTCAAGCGAAATTAAAGCCCTTTAAAGGCGACGTTAAAACCAGAACCGGATACCTGCGACGAGCGATGTAGAGCCGGGGTCTTCAAAATTTGCGCGGGCGAAATCTGCTGTTTCACCGAGCTTGCGACTCCAGCTTACGCCCACATAAGGTGCGAATTCGCGTTTTATTTCGTAGCGCAAACGAAGCCCCAATTCGACATCATTGACGCCAGAACCAACGCCCAATGTTGCGACATCCTGAATTGCAATGTTGGTTTCAAAACGCGGCTGCGCAATTAAACGCTGTGTCAGGAGGATATCATATTCAACTTCGAGCCGTGCTGAGATGTCTCCGTCGTCGCTAATAAAAGCTGCGGCGTCGACTTCAAACCAGTATTGCGCAAGGCCTTGCAGACCGATAACCGCGAAGGTGCGCGATGGATTGTCGGGTTTGATATCCTGACGAATGCCAACCTGAACATCCCAGAACGGACGAATGGCGCGGCTGTAAAGGCCTTGAACTTCCGCATCGCCGAAACCGCCGCCTTCCAGGCTGCGCTCGCCTTCGGTCTTGAGCCAGAACTTATTATAGTCGCCGCCATACCAGCCCTGACCATCCCAGACCAGCTGTCCGGAACCTTCATTGGTCTGATATTCAAGCCTATCGAGGAGCGCAAACCAGTTGGTCCCCGCGCCTGCAGTTTCGGCTTTCGCCGCGCCTGAAAACACAGCCGCTGCGGTGAACAGGGAGGCCGCGAGGGTTCCGGCCTTGAATTTTCTTTGTCTCACTATGCTCACAGCCTTGCCTCCGCAATTTGGTCCATGACAGAGACAACGCGAAACATGCCGGCCTTCATGTGATACAGGAGGTGGCAGTGAAACGCCCAAGGCCCGCGCGCATCGGCGGAGATCAGGGCGGAAAGTTTTTCGCCGGGCTTGACGTTGATGGTGTGTTTGCGCGGCAGGAGGTCGCCGGCGCCGTTTTCAAGCTCCATCCACATGCCGTGCAAGTGAATGGGGTGATCCATCATTGTGTTGTTGATCATTGTCAGGCGCAAGCGCTCGCCGAATTTGAACGGAATAGGCCCGGTCACCTCGTTGAACTTCTTGCCGTCGAACGACCACATATAGCGTTCCA